>JACPYF010000021.1:0-10000 GCA_016196195.1 Candidatus Saccharimonadota bacterium
AAGACAATAGTATTCTTTGGGACTGACAGCTTCAGTGCCGACAGCCTGGAAGTTCTCATAGAGTGCGGGTTTAATATTGCAGCCGTCGTTACGAAACCAGATTCTGCCAAGGGTCGTAGCAAAGAACTAACCCCATCCCCAGTAAAAATTCTTGCACAAAAGCATAGTATTACAGTTTTACAGCCCGACAAAGTATCGGAAATATCTAAAGAAATAAAAAATATAAAGGGCCCTATAGGCGTACTTGTAAGTTACGGTAATTTAATTCCCCAAGAGGTTCTAAATTTATTCGAGCAAGGTATAGTAAATCTCCACCCCTCTTTACTGCCCAAATATCGCGGCCCCTCGCCTATTGAATCTGTCATATTGAATGGCGAAAAGGAAACGGGCGTTACTTTTATACAACTAACAAACGAAATGGATGCTGGCCCGATATACTATCAGGCAAAATTTGAAATACCAAAAGACCAAACGGCAAGTGAATTATACGAAACCTTAGGTTTTACCGGTGCAATCGAACTAAAACAAATACTACCAGAGATTATGGACGGCACACTTCAACCATCTCCACAGGATGATACTCAGGCAACCTACTGCAATCTAATTGAAAAGAAGGATGGCATAATCGATTGGAACAAGCCAGCCCAACAGATTGAGCGAGAAGTTCGTGCATATAACATTTGGCCAAAAAGCCGAACCAAGCTGGGTGATGTTGAGGCTATCATTACAGCTGCACGCGTCACAGATGGTAACGGTAACCCAGGATCGACTGAGCTCAGGGGCTCAGAATTGATTATATATTGCGGTAAAGATTGTCTGTCAATCGACAAAATCCAGCCGCTTGGCAAAAAAGAAATGCCTGTTCAGGCATTTCTGGCTGGTTACAAAAACAAAATTATTGTTCAGTAGCAGGTTGGTCATCGTTAGACGCTTCTGCGATGTTGTCTTTGCTAGCAACTATCTCATCACGAAGCTTATTTAGCTCGTCTGCCACTACTTCGCGATAGTTTGGGCTATTAATACCTAGCCAACGAACAGAGGCGAACTCTGCTGCTACAACTAGTGGCGGCACATTGTCAGGTGCGCTAGCTGCTAGCTGCTTGTAGTCTTCTTCTTGCTGGTAGTTTGGTACATGCTCACCCAGCCATGCGTTGATTTTGTCTTCGTTATGAGTTGCAAAGCCTTCAAACTCTTCTAGTTGAGCCTCGCTCAAGCTTGCAGCCAATCGCGTACCAACACGCTCTTCTAGTGTTTCGTAGGTATGTTGCAAAAAGGCCTGCTTTTGATCCTCAGGAAGATCGCCGAGCCCCACACTTTGCAAAAACTTGTCGTCGAGCTGAAACATGTTTATTTCCTTTTATTTACTGATACTTCAATGATAACACTTATAGATATAGGGTCAACTCATGATTGTTCTTGGCAAGACTATGAGCTAGCCGAGAAAATATATTTTCAATATCCTGGATATACGAGGACTGTTTGAACCGCCAGCTGGCGGTGAGTTCCGCAGTATACCAAGATATTTCAAATATGTTTTCAGCGCGATAGTGATTGTCTTGAAGGTTTTGACACACTTTTTAAAAAGTGTGAAAGAAATATTCTTAGAGTGTTCTTTTTTTCAATTCTCTCGTAAAGAACTCCAACTTATCACCCTCTTCGAGCTGCAGCTTGCTGGTAGTCTTTAGGCTCAGACCACACATTTCGCCTTCAAATACTTCTTTGACTTCTTGTTGCTGACGCTGAACACGCTCTACCTGGACTTCTGCAATCTGGTCTTTCTTTCTGAAAACTCGGGCAAACGTAGACGGCACAACTTTGCCAGACTTCACTTCGCCACCACAGATTATCTCGGTCTTGCTAGTCTTGAAAACACCCTTGATTTCTAGTTTTCCGACCTCTGTCTCGACTACTTCTGGCTCTAACATTTCTTCTAGCGTATTGCGGGCATCGTCTAGTAGTTCGTAGATAATCTTGTACATACGTACATGTATTTGGTCGCGGTTTGCCAGTCGTTTGATAGCTGGTGGCAATTGCACGTTAAATGCATAGACAACGGCGCCAGACGAGCTGGCTGTACGTATGTCATTTTCGTTAACATTTCCGATACCGCTAGCAACAACTTTGACTGTTAATTCATCGTTATTTAGTAGTTTCAAGCTGTCAGATATAGACGTCAATGAACCCTGTACATCGGCTTTCAAAACTACGTTCATAGTTTGTACTTTTGCTTCACGGTGCATCATGTTCAATAGATCTACACCAGTTACGTTGGCGCTAGAAGACTTTTTATCAACTTCTATTTTGTTGCTAGCAGCCTTTTGACGAGCTTTTTTCTCGCTATCAACTACTGTGAACATGTCACCAAATTGCGGTAGAGTTTTCAGGCCCGTGATAGTCGCCGGTGTGGCTGGGCCAGCCTCAGCAAAAGCATCACCCTTAAAGTCTAGTAGCGTACGGATCTTGCCATATGCTTGTCCGGCAACCAAATATTGCCCAGATTTTAATATTCCGTGTTCAACTAGCAAACGAACAACGGAGCCTTTGCCTTTTTCCATGTGCGACTCTATGACCAAACCTTCGGCCGGCACATCTGTTTCGGCTTTTAGCTCTTCGATGTCAGATACCAGCAAAACCATGTCTAACAACTTGTCGATATTCGTGCCTTCTTTGGCGCTGACTTCTACCATTACAGTATCGCCGCCCCATTCTTCTGGATTTAGCTTGTGCTCGGTAGCAAGTTGAGTTTTGACAAGGTTTGTATCGGCGCCAACTTTGTCGATTTTGTTGATAGCAACCACGATCTTTGCATTGGCAGCCTGGGCAAACTTGATAGCCTCGATAGTTTGCGGCTTCACACCGTCATCGGCTGCCACTACGATAATAACTACGTCGGTTAGAACTGCACCATGCTGACGCAGGGCCGAGAAAGCCTCGTGGCCCGGAGTATCTAGCAAAGTGATAGATCGGTCTTTACGAACGGTCTGATAAGCACTAATATGCTGGGTTATTCCGCCCGCCTCGTCGTCGACGACTTTGATACCTAAAATTGCGTCTAACAGCGATGTTTTACCGTGGTCAACATGACCCATTACCGCAACAATTGGCGGACGTTCTGTGGCGTTCTCGGTCAGGACACGCTCTTCACGTACGTCTTCTTCTTCGGCTTTTTCTAGTTGCACATCGATACCGAGCTCTTCGACTATGATTTGTACTGTTTCAAAGTCTAGGGTTTGGTTAACTGTGGCAACTATGCCGTTTTTAAATAGCTCTCCGACTAATTTAGCAACTGGAAGAGCGAGCTTTTCCGCCAAATCGCCAACTGTGATCGTACCGACAATTTTCAAGACTTTGGTCTCTGTTGTGTCTGACATTCCAAGCTCCTTTCTTCATTGTTATTTTGCTAAACCGAGGGATATTTTGCGATTCTCTTTGTCTACTTCGAGAACTTTAAAATCTTTGCGCTCATTGAGCTTGAATACTTTTTCTGGGTCGGCGTCTTCTTTACCGAGTTCACTGACGTGTATCAAGGCTTCAACGCTTGGGCTAATCTGCACGAATGCACCAAATGGAGTGATTCGAGTAACTGTGCCTTCAACTTTTGAACCTTTTTTGAATTTCTCTAGCTCAGATAGCCACGGGTCATCCTGCAACTGCTTCAAGCTCAGGCTCAGACGATCTTTGTCGATAGCAATTATTTTTGCCTCAACTGTTTGGCCAGGTTTTACGTAATCTGCAGGATTGCTGACACGTTCCCAGCTGATTTCACTGATGTGAATCAAGCCTTCGATGCCATCGACGTTTACGAATACACCATAGTCTACAACACCGGTAACAACACCGTTTACAGTGTCACCAACTGCGATTTTATCGAATCGTTCAGCTAGTCCATCTTTGACAGCTTCTTTTTCGCTAAAGATTAGCTTGTTGTTTTTGCGATCAGCATCGAGGATACGGACTTTTAGTGTAGTCTCCTTTAGGCTGTTCAAACGAGACAAGATCTCGTTCTTGTCGCTGCTACCAACACGCGGGTAGTGTTCGGCGCTTAGCTGAGATACGGGCAAGAAACCACGTACGCCTTCGTATTCAATCAACAATCCGCCACGGTTTGCGTCATAAGGTTGTATTTCGATTACTTCGCCAGATGTAGCGATCTCGTCTACGACGTCCCAACCGCGGTCTTTTAATGCTTTTCGTAGGCTTAGTAGGCTGTAGCCATCGTCTAGTTCAGTCTCGACGACACTTGCCGTTACTTTGTCACCTTCTTTTAGGTTGCGGTTAAAGCCGATCTCGCGGCGCGGTACTATACCAACACCTTGTGCGCCTAGATCTACTAGCGCTTCGTGCTTTTTGAGTGATAATACTGTTCCTTCAACGGTTGCGCCGTTCTCTAGTCCGGTCGCAGATTCCTCTAGCAAGAGGTCATCCATTGTTATTGTCTTTGTTGCCATAGTCTATTTTTCAAAGCCGTTGCAATACCTTTCGGTACGACAGCTTCAAGACTCCTTCTCTCATTAAATTTAATATTCCCGCAGCGAGCTCACACGTCCCGCATAAAGATTAATTATAATTGTACTCTACTAGAGGTCAGATGTCAAAACTGGCTATTTTTTGGGCTTTATTTTGCCAGGATATTTAGCAGCTTGTTTCATCAGCTCATCGTTGGTTTTGTACTTTGGCTCATTTAGCTCGATCCATTCGCCATTATTCGGCGAGTTTGCGGGATTGTCGGGATAAATCATCCGCATCCAACGCAGCCTCTTGTCTATGTCCGTTGAATCGTTCGGATTAACCCTGGAATACTGCAAAATTGTACAGTTTCTAACTTTTTGTGATTTATCAGCATCCAAATCTTGCCAGCGCTCAGGCGTCATACGTTCTAGAACGTAACGGACCACCCATATTAGCTCTCCGTGAGCTACCGCTATAGCTGTGCCATCACCCGCTTCTCGGTGCAGACTGTCCAGAAAGTTCCTAACCCGCAGCAAAACACCGCTAGATAGACTCTCTCCACCCTCTAGTGCCGCATACCATGGGTTATTTTCCTTGAGCTGCGTTGTCATCGGAAAGAATTCTGATTGATCGCTCAGGGGCAAAGTCCCGTAAATTCCCCAGCTTCGCTCGACTATCCTATCGTCTGACAGCCAGCCTTCGCCTTCCGGTATACCCAGTAACGCTGCGGTTTGGCGAGCGCGAATATATGGCGAGTGATACTTTTTCGCTGCCTTTATTTCTGCTTTTCCAACATTTTCAATCAGCCATTTACCGGCAATCGGCGGCTGGGTCTCTCCTTTTTGCGACAGCTTGATCTGCCAGTCGGGCGTTGCAAATACAGCCTCCTGATTCGGGTGTTTTTTGCCCTCTTTCAGGAGATCTTGTATTACGTTTGCTTCTGATTCTCCGTGTCGAACCAGAAAGAGATTAATTGGCATACTCATTTTATATGCTCCTTTCTATTTTGTTTTTTGAATGTACTAGTTAAACCGATGTTGCGCCGAGCATCTGCTCGATAGTGCGTTGTAGATCGCGTCGTGAGCGGACAAATGTAACGCCTGCAAATCCTAGAGCTGCGATAGCGATTGCATACGGTATTGCGTCTTCTGGGCCGGTTGAGGCAACGGCGCTAGGACCAGTACTGGCAACGCCAGATGGTTTCGGAGTAGCTGCAGCCTGGGCTGCGGCTTGAGCGGCAGCGGCTTCCTGAGCTTTTTTGGCGTCAGCTTGCTGTTTAGCCTCTTGGGCTTTTGCATCTGCGGCAGCTTTGTCTGTTGCGGCTTGCTTTTCCTTGGCTGCTTTGTCGGCTGCGGCCTGTTTTTCTTGCTCGGCCTTGTTGGTATCGTTAGTTTTTTTATCTTGTGTCGCTACTTTTGTCGGTTCGCTGGTCATACTAGCAACTATGCGCTTACTAAAGACCAGGCCAACAACTAGTAATATGACCAAAACAGCCGCTATTGCTACAAAACGAATTGTAGTAGAATATCGTGATACTGGTGAATCATAGTCCATGTGTTCTCTCCAAAAATAACCTTTAGTGGTATTATATAACATCTGATAACTATTTTCAATGCGTGCTAAAATAAATGCATGATTATTGCGGTAGATACTGGGGGTACGAAAACACTTGTTGCAGGTAGTGATAGCCAGGGTAGATTTCATACTCGGCACCGCTTTGCCACCCCGAGTGGTGACGAAAATAAATACGTAGACGTCTTAGCGCAAACTATTTCAGAACATTATGATATCAAAAAGGTCAAAGCTATATCTATAGCAGTTCCAGGCTTTACCAAGGGCGACATATTCGTAGACTGCCTCAGCCCTGCCCTAAACTGGCCGAAAAACTTCGAGCTAGGCGACAAGCTTCGCGCAAAACTAGGTGTAAAAGTGCCAATTTTTCTAGAAAACGACGCCAATTTAGCTGGCCTAGCCGAGGCGCATGCCTTTGATACCCTTCCTAAATCATGCCTATACATAACTGTTAGCACCGGAATTGGCCTTGGTTTTTCTAGAAGCGGCAAATTAGTACAGGCTATGGACTACTTTGAAGGTGGCAAAATGCTACTAGAATACGACGGCCTGCTACGTCGCTGGGAAGATTTCGCCAGTGGCAGGTCAATCTACGAAACGTATGGCCGCTATGCCAAAGACATCAAATCTCGCGCCGTATGGGAGCAAATAGCCGAAAAGATCTCCCGTGGGTTACTAGTACTCGCCCCTACCCTGAAACCAGAGGTTATCGTCATCGGTGGCAGTATTGGCACGTATTTTGACAAATACGAGATATACCTAAACGCCTATTTGGAAAAATATATCCCCTACATCATGGCGGACACAAAGGTCGTGCAGGCCAAACACCCCGAAGAAGCAGTAATATACGGATGCAAAATCTATGCCGATCAAAAACTTAGTCGATAGACTAGCCGCCGACTACCCCAACATCCAGTTCAAACCTGGCGAGCATTTCATGTGGTCAGCCAGCGAAAAGACTGTCTATTATAACGCCCGTGACATCGGTACCGAGACTTTTTTGCTACACGAGCTAGCTCATGCGCTGCTGGACCACTCAGATTATGACTTAGACGTAGAGCTAGTCCGCAAAGAATCTGAGGCCTGGGACATGACCGTAACTAAACTAGCTGATAAATATGGGGTAGATGTCAGTGAAAAAGAAGCCGAAATGGCCTTAGAAAGCTACCGACACTGGCTCTTTAGGCGCAGTAAATGCCCAGATTGTGGCACAAATGGCCTACAAACCAAAAACACCCACTACAAATGTATTGCATGTGGGTGTAGTTGGCGTGCGAATGACGCCCGAGTTTGTGAACTCAAGCGCTATCGCGTAACAGCTTAGGCTGTTGCTTTAACAGTGGTAGCTTTACCACGTCGTGATCGCATACCACCTTTGCGGCCAGCTTCACGAGCTAGTTCGCGGTTTGCATAGAAACCGCCTTTTGTACCGTTTTGACCACCTTTACGACCTATTTCAGCGTAAAAGTTCTTGCCGTGACGGGCTTTGTTAGTCTTTGCAGCGGCTTTACCGCCATTTATTGTTCCTGCCATATTACTAATTCTCCTCTGTTAATACTCAATGAGTCCCACCACATGATATTATTACCAATTCATTATAACAATACTAATGCTTTTTGTCAATCTTTACATTAGCATTTTATATTGTTATCTAAACGTTGCGTTTATTCACATGGTGCGATAATATGGTTGAGCACCTGAGTAAGTATTTTAAAACACCCCCGTTCGCGGAGGTGTTTTCAGTTTTATAAAGCTTTCTCTACGTGTTTAGCAGCTTGGTTTTGCCAATATCTCCGAAAAACTCTCTTTTGGCCTGTTTGTAGTCTGGCTCTGCCCTACCTTCAAAGCCCCTCTTGAAACTGTTGTACTGCTCTAGTAGCTGCGGATCCTCGATAAACTTATCTCTCATTTTGTAAAAATCATCACAATCGGCACCACGCATCGTTAGTTGTACGCCTATTGGTAGCTGCGGATCGGTATGGTCTTGGAAACACGCAAATGTATCGGACCAAATATCAGGGTAACTGACTGCGTAACGTGTCCGTAGTCTGTCTACTGCTATGTTAAACTCTTTTCTGCTCACACTGACCTGAATATCCAAGTCACCCTTTGTAATTGCCCCAGGAATAACCGTAGATCCAATGTGCTGGACATCAGCAGTCGGAACTAATCCTAATATAAGTTCTTTTTCTTCCTTAAACGCATCTCTCGCAAGCTCCCACATACTATCCGACGATACAAAGTGCATCAGTTTCACGGTCATGCAACAACTATAACAAAAATATCAGATAGTTTATAATCGAATATATGAGACGAGAGATGAAAAATTAGAAATATATTAACAATTTGGGCAATCCGGTGCTTGGCGTTCAATTTCAGGTATTGGAGTATCATACATCAACGAGTCTTGTATTGAGACACGTCCGTAATACATATACGCCGCCAGAGGTGAAATGACAATTAACATCACAGCTAGTATGATTTTTGTTTTGTCAGACAGCTTTTTACTCCGCCAAAACAGTAAAATCATCAACAAAATAGCGATAATAGCCAGTATGATGCTACCAAAGAAGTAGATTTGATACATCAAGGCTGTAGCATTACAGCCACTGTGCAGTATCCAGGGGTTAGAGCAATATATTTGAGATAAATTACCATCTACCATATTGAAAGTATATCAGATGGTTTATAATTTAAATTATATGAGACGAGAGATGAAAGATTATAAAGACATCGACGAATATTTAGAAAATTTTGCGGCGCCTAGCCAGAAGATTCTGCAAGATATTCGGGAAACTATTGCCAAAGCCGCGCCTGAAGCACAAGAAAAGATCAGTTACGGCATACCAACATTTACATTAAATGGTAAAAACTTGGTACATTTCGCTGGATATGAAAAACACATCGGCTTTTACCCCGGCGCCCGTGCAATTCCCGAGTTTGAGGACGAGCTAAAGAGTTATAACACCTCAAAAGGCACCATCCAATTCCCTATCGACAAACCAATACCACTAGATTTAATAACAAAAATCACCAAATTCTGCGTAGAGCAAAGATTACCTGACGTATAAGTTGAAGCACTATGATTTACGACCCCTATGTCTGGTTCACTCCTATGTATATGCTCAAATGCATACAAGATACTTACGAACACTATAAATCCAACGAAAAAAATATACCTTATGAAATGCAAAAAGCATTAAACGAAGCCTACGCAACAGCAGTAGCTTGTTTTGGATTTAACGCGCAATTGAGCAATGAGTTTAGGTTACAGCTTGTCGACCCGACAGAAAGAAGCCCAGATATTAGAGTTTTATACCAACTCCCAACTCCTAAAAATTACAGATATGAAACCAATGGAGCTTATTGGGATATAGAAGTAGTTACACTTGATGAGAATAGTCCAGAAAAGTATGTGGATGATTTCCTTTTAAGAACAAAGTTATCTTCAAAAAAGTCGTATGACCGAAAGACGATAATTCTTTGTTTTATAAACAAGAAAATTGAAGGTGGAAAGATTTGGGGAGAAGTCCAAAAGACGCTCTCCGAGTGTAGTCATAAAAATGATGTATTTTTACTTGGATCACCTAAACCCCCGCCCGACTTTAAGTATATTTTTGCAAGAGTCCACCCAAATCTAGATTCTGTTAATGAAATAGATTTAAAAGAAGCTATACAAACAAAATACTCAAAATCAGGAGGTACATTATTCATGAATTTACCCTTACCCAATCAAAAAACTCAGCGAGATATGAAGCCAAATATAAATCCATTTCTTGACGACTAATAGGGGTTAGCAGGCTCTGAAAAATCCAGAGCAGATGTTATTACAAAAGAAGTGTGCTTGGCTGCCGAAGCTGTTTGACGATAAATACCGCCAATTGGCGGTATTTTGAGGAGTTCTGCAGGCAAACTTCTTTTTAATAATAGATGTATCAAGAGTTTTCATTGCCTGTCGGCTTTTGGGTTCCGTTTTGCC
>JACPYF010000022.1 GCA_016196195.1 Candidatus Saccharimonadota bacterium
ACTTTTCCCTCCTCGCGGTATTAAACTGAATACTATTATAACAAAGCCCCTCACTCAAAACTAGTCGAAATGTTATTGTTTTTCAACTGCGAACCATTGTACGTCTACCTGATCAGTTATCGGTTGAGATAGCTTGATGATAAAGCCATCTTTGGTTCGAGTTTGGGCAACAACTTTAACGTCTGGGTTCTCAGTACTGAGGAAGACATTCGGCTTGCCGACAAGAGGTTTGGCGAACAGTACCTGCACCTCAGTTTGGCCTGGCTGCACAGTTATCGTACCGGTGTTATTTGATACTACTACCCTGCCGTTAGCATTCAATGTACCATCAACATTTACATTTGCTTTGAACAGAGCATCAGCAGAGAATTCGACTTGGTTTCTGAACTCAACATTGGCTATAAAGACTGCCTTCTTTGTACTAGCATCTCCTAGCATTTCGGTCGTTAGCACATCCTTGTATTGCTTGAGGTCATTCACATCCGACTCGAGGGTCTTTATCCTGTCCAGTAACGCCTCGTTACTGCTGTCCTCTACTGGTGGAGTATCCCCTGTTTCGGTATTTTGTGTCTGAGTATTTGTGTCTAAACCACCTCCCTCAGCGATACCCTCTGGGGCAACTGAATCAGGTGGATCGTCAGACCACACACGCACATAGTCCATATCTAGAACCCTACCGGTGTAGGTTGTTGTCGTTGGGGTGTTTGTAAGCAACCAACCCAACCTGTTTGTGTTCGCCGGTACCGCAGTTGTTGTGTGTGTCGCTACCAGCGTACCGTCAATATAGAACCTGGCGGTACCGTTAGCGCCAACGTTTTCTAGTTCTATGCGCATTGTGCGTAGTGCTGTAGTTGTACATGCGCTGCTACCTGCACAAGCTGTAGCCAGGGTAGTTACGTTCTCTGTACCGCTACCATTTCTAGTTACAGCTTCCCAGTTGGTACCAGCCGCAGTTTTACGGAAGAATACTTCGTTGGCAGAGTTGTTGGTGTCAGCGTTTGTAGTAGCATTTAGGGCCATGTCTGTAAATCCAACTATATGACGTACGTCCGTGTTCGAGCTGGCTTGCACTCTGGCCTCAAATACAGGGTTTAGCGAACGTTCCGTAACTAAACCACCGCCAGTTCCCCAGTTACTAGCCCAGGGGCCAGTACCTAGCGTACCGGTAAATGTTAGCCTTGCCATGCCCGAAGCGCCCGTAGTGTTCTGCATCTGTATTCGACCAGATGGGCTTGTACCAAGCGTACCTACGTTTTCGTCATAATAAGCACCGAGGAAGAATCCGTCCGCCGCGACTGCTGGTGAGCCTGTCACAAAGTCTTGGCTGAACATGTTCCAGCTAGAGTTTATACGACCAAATACATATAGCTGATCGCGGGCTAGGCTATCAGGCTTGGAAGCTGAAATACCACCACCACCTATGATGACTCTTTGTTTATCTAGTGGATCAGCCGCCTCGTACATAATACGTATCAAATTCTTGCTACTAGGTCCCGTAACCTGGAAGGCAGTACCCGTAGTCAGAGCACTGGCGTTGATTTGATATACGGTACCAGTTGTTGTGGCGTCATCTACTTGTACGCCGTTTCCTGTATGTGCGCCGGTGAAGTTGTATCGAACTATGCCATTTGTAACCGCCGATGTAGATCCGCTCGTAACAGAGAAAGCATTACCGGTGAGACCGGTTCCGGTATTACTAATAGCTAGGCCGTTACCGGATGTCAGTGAGTTAGCATTCAGGGTAAATGCCGTTGTCGTTGAGCTGCTGGCAGCTTGCGTCAATGCACCGAGCGAGTCTAGGGTTAGCTTGAGTGAAGGAGCTCCCGTTCCACCCGTCGTGTAGAACTTGACTGCACCAGAGCTACCGAGCGCTCCAATATGTAGGTTGTTTGAATCAGATGCATATAGGTATGCGTCATTCGCCCCTGTAAATGGCGCAGCGCCACCAGCCGAGCCGTTGATACCAAAGTCTACATAGTTGGTTGTAGATGTACCGTTGTCGGCCGTCGCCACATAGTCACTTGAAGCAGACGAACCACTGTTTGTGTTTTGTATATTCATTTGATAAAAACTATTTACGTTACCAGTTACAACTAGACCTGTATCTACACTCGATGTGTTGATCGTTAGGGCGCTGGTCAATGTCTTTGCGCCGGCAATTGTTTGAGTAGTAGTACTAACCATACCTGGATTTGTACCGTCAGCAACTCCTAATGTTAAGGTGTTTCCAGATATACTACCGCCATTTGCAATTGATGTACCGCTAAATGTACCAACTGTAGTAACCGCATTTGCACAAGTACCACCAGTCGTCAAACCGCCAGTTGCGACTTGGTTTTGTAGGAACTGTCCACCACTACAGGTTGTACTAGAACCTATGGCTGCACCAGCAGCATATGCCGCTCCCGTTGCTATACCCAAGTTTCCGTCTTTGTCGACATACATCTTTTCGGTACCGTTGTTTAGTAGTGAAATCAATTTTGCGCCAGAAGTTGTATAGTTTGGCGTGTTAAAGGTAAATCCTACCGCACTAACTCCATTTGCTACGGTAGAGAATATTCTCTTGTTAGTGCTGTCCACTCCTAGGACTGTTATGCCAGAGGTGTCTTGTACTTGGAATGCAGTAGTAGAATTAGCATTATTCTTGAATACGTATGAGCCCGAGTTAAAGTAGAAGGCATCGCTAGAAAACAGCTGTCCATTGCTGAGTAGTGTACTTCCATTTCCGCCATCGATATTGATTCCGCTCAGGAAGCTGGCTTGGTAGAACCTATTGGCGGTGCTGGTGTAATTGCTAGGGGTCGCACCAATATTTTGAGAGTTAAAGGTTGTCACAGTGAAAGTAGTATCGATATTGACCCTAGGAGATACTGTTAGTGTAGTGGTTCCCCCACCTGCTGTAACTCGCGTAAAGAACACGGTACCGCCACTATTTGTTACCTGCACAATATCGCCGTTGTTAAATAGCGCACTAGAGACGGTCAGCGTATCAGTATTGTACGTCTGACTACCTACTACAGAACCGCTAGATATACCCGCCGTGGCCGTATTGGCAACTATTGAGCCGTTAGATGTAGTAGTATCGGTCGTTGCATTGCCCAATGTTGTGTTGCCGTCTACCTGGAACGCACCATTTGTTGTCAAGTTTCCGCTGAATGTCTTTGCGCCGGCGAATGTTTGTGTGCCGGTAGATACTAATCCTGGGAATGACGCATCCGCATTTTGCATTACTAGGCTAGACCCCGATATTACTGCACCATTTGCAGATTTGGTTTGAGAGTCAATCGTACCGAT
>JACPYF010000023.1 GCA_016196195.1 Candidatus Saccharimonadota bacterium
TACTAGACCACGTAGGTTCAGACTAACCGCCATACGCGGCTGATAATCACTGGGTAGCTGCACGAACGGATAGTTCTTTTCTTGTGCTATATCAATCAACTGCCCACCGGCAGATATGACAACTATTTTCGCCCCTAATCCTTCAGCCTCTTCTAGCGCCGACACAGTTTCTTCGGTATTACCAGAGTAGCTACTGGCAATAACCAGTGTTTTTTCATTTACATAGCCTGGTAGATTGTATTTACGGATAACTTCGAACGGTTTAGTAATCTTTAGCCAACTTTTTACCAAACCTGCAGCTAGTGCAGACCCGCCCATACCAGCAACCACGATAGTTTCTGGTACAAACTCTTCTGTTTGTTGATTCTCTACTCTCGCGTTCCAACCAGCCTGTGATGGTTGCGCTGCGGCCACACCCAGAGCATCACGAGGATCCTTCTGTGAAATAGTATTTAAATCATCTAGCATTGTTTTCCTCCAAAACTACTTGCATCTATAAACAATAATACAGTATACTGGTCACAAAGCATAAACAGTTAATAAATATAGGGGTGGGCCCAGTGAACATACAACCAGTCAACAACCAACCAGTTAGCGACGACAATGACTTAGCAAAAGTACTATCAGGTGCCGACGGCGACGCACCAGCTGCACCAGCGCCAGAACCGGCTACTACTGACGCTCCTGCAGAAACTACGCCTGAGATGCCTCCACTAGAGGAAACGCCTCCTTCTACGCCTCCAGCAGGCCACGAAGAGCTTGAAGCTATCAAGAAAGAAGCTCTAGAGGAACTAAAACCACTTGTAGACAAGCTAGAACTACCGCCAGAAGAGAAGTTCGATATTTTACTATTGATCATACGCTCGTGTGACGACGAAGAATTGGTAGAAAAAGCCCACAATACCGCTACAGAAATAGTAGATGAAACACGCAAGGCTCAGGCGTTGCTAGACATCATCAAAGAAGTCGACTACTTTTCAAACAAATAGGACTCTGCCACTCCCATAAAAACACCCACTACGGGTGTTTTTATTTAGAACGTCCATCCCAAATGTAAATAAAAATGACACTTGCAAATGCAGAGTGTCATTTTTATTTAACTATGTACTATCGTTTTACGAATACTACGATTGATGCGCCAGCTGGAGCTGTTTCACCGCTAGGTAGAGTTGTGATAACTTCACCACCTAATGCTGCTGCGACTTCTTTTGCCTTGTCAGTGCTATTGCCACTAACGTCTAGAACCTGCGTCTTTGTGTAGTTCTTTGTTGCTTTGCCTTCGCTAACAGTTATACCTTGGACACTAGCTATAGTAGTCTTTGCGTCCGCTGATGTACCATTCTTGCTTGCTAGAACTGTTACTCCCTTTGAAGTTTGCTGGTCAGATGTAACTGCGATAGGGCCAGAGTTGATGATCTTGTTTTCGTCTTCACGATAAATTACTGCTTTTCGTGCTTCGGTAAAGATCAAAACTTTGTCACCGTTCTTTGCGCCGTTAAAGAATGGCTGGTCCTTTAGCTTTGTGATGTCCTTTATAGTTGCCACTGTTGGCTTTTCACTCGGTAGCTGCATCAACAATGCTACTTTTGCCTTCAAAGCCTTTGCTTCGTCGTCAGCAGCTTGCTTGGCACCCTCTGTTGTCTTTAGTTTTTGAGCTTCGTTGTACTGATAGGTTGCAAAGCCAATGCTAACCAACGCAACAACCAAAGCCAA
>JACPYF010000028.1 GCA_016196195.1 Candidatus Saccharimonadota bacterium
AGTACATTTGCGGTTTTTTCTCGCTCCAAAACAGCGTGTTTCATTATTTTTTCTGTTTCTAAGTGCGATTTCATAGTGTGATGTCTATAATTTAAACATTTTAAAAAAACTTTTTCAAATCTATGTATGTGGCCTTATGCAATCTATAGGTACTGTTTTTACTTTCATTTAACTATCCGCATTTCTGTCTAGACAACAGGGCACACTATAGCTTTCACAATCCATATATCACCTTATTCCATTTATGCCATACGTCTTCCGCCGGTTTACTTCGTATGGACATCCAGGGCGAGAGCGGATCTTCCCAGTGCGTATAACCAAAGTGGAAATAACCGACAACCCACGGCCTTCCGGCAATAGCCCGGAAATACGCGTGCACGGTTCTCGCGTGATCGACGGTATTGAATTCATATTGACTCTCCTTCAATTTCGCCTCTGGATCCGAGATCCACGGAATCGAGCCTATTTGGTAAAATTCTTGTCCTTTCCAAGAGTATTTCACGTTAAAATAGCCGTTCCGTACTATGATAGGTTTTTGAAACTTTTCATAAAACTTTTTTGCTCCCTCAATCACGCTTTTTTTTTTTTTTTCCAGTTCGTCCTCGGAGGGATTATTCTTTGTCGATAAAGGAAACTCCGTGGCAACAAGAAAAAAATCGAGTGCATCCCCCCATGTCACGAACGTCGTGTCGGGGATCGGTTGAGGAGAAGCAGAAACATCCGGCCCGAGCATCCATATCATTTCTCCAACCTCGCCGTTAAAAAAACCTCGCCGTTAAAAATCTTTTTTATATTGCCGAATATAGTCCTCCACTTCTTTTCGAGATCGACGCTTGCGGGATATGTGTCCGACGCGGGAATCGCGTACATAAACGCGTCCGCGTCTCCTTGCTCCGCAAGCTTTGCAAAATGCACCAAGAACCTTTCCGTTTCGTCAAAATACGCGTCCCACCATTCCTTTGGCCTATCTTGGGTATTTAATGGAGTACAGCAGACCTGTGGCGCTACGAGGACACGTAATCCCTCTTTTTTATAAGTCCGTACTTCTTCGAGAAATGTCTCGTCACTTGGGTAATTCGGATTATGCGCTGATTCATTTTTTATTTTTGGCAAACCATTTTCCTCTATCCACTGCCACGGAGGATCAAGTTCAACCCATGTGAAACCCTGTCGTTTCAGATGTCTTGCGGTGGAATCAAAAAAGTCGTGGAAGGCTGGCGTGTGGAAGGCTGGCGTATAGAAATCTTCGATGGTTTGTCCGGAGTGAAATAAAACGCCGCCGATTCTCGGCAGAAATTCTCTATCCGGCTCCAGAGTTATTGTTTGTTCGGACATTCCTTTTTCGGGAAACCACCGCCATCTTTTTATCGTGTCGCTCACCGTTTTGCCAGGATCATATATTACCTTCCTGCCCTGTTTCGTCCAAAAATAGTCGTTAGTGTCCCTGTTTGGTTCTTCGAGAGTCGGTTCAAGGTATTCTGCCGTATGAAAATCGTATCCATTCCTCGAATACCTGTACGGCACGACCACGCCGGATTTTACCGGGGCTTTCTGTGCTTCCGCAAGCTCGGTTTCGGTAAGCGTTAAACGGTAAACGTGACCACTAACCTTTTCCATCTTGCGAGGGGCCTGCCAGATATATACCCACACCGTATCATCCTGTGGGGTATTTTCTGGGACGGTGACAACAAGAGTTAGTGTAGGTTGTGCTTTGGGTGATGTTGAGGAAGAAGTCAGTGGAGAAGGTAACGATGAAAACGGTGGAGAGAGCGGCTGATCCTGGTTGGTTGGTGAAGTGGCAGGAGGAGATTCCGACGGCGGGGTCTGCTCGACTAGAGTTGCCGGATTTTCGACAGAGGGGCCCATTTCGAAAACCGGTGCCCCTTTTTTTTGAAACACCAAAAATCCGCCGACACCGGCACCGACAACTAAGATCATGATGACAATAGTTATGAGTGATGCGAACCCTTTCTGGTTCATTGGTTCTATTTTATCTCGTTTTTACAAAAAGTTCTAACTTTATAGACATTGCGCTATGAAATCGCAC
>JACPYF010000024.1 GCA_016196195.1 Candidatus Saccharimonadota bacterium
GTAGTTGTCGTAGCAAGTGTCGGTGTCCATGCACCTTAGTACTATGTCGCCAAAGCCTATGTTGTTGCCACCTATTGAGAGGGTGATTGTTGCTGGCTTTAGTCTATCGGTAAAAAACCTTTGCGGTAAATAGCCCGGTAATAAACCAGTTAATAGCTGGTTTATGTTTCTCTCTCGCAGGCCGGTATTATCTTTTACTTGACCAGTATATTCCTCGTCTTCACTGACAACATCTTCCACCACCGCACCAGAACAGGCCACCGACTCATACTGCCCATAATTCAAGACAGAAGAGATGAGGTACGGGTACGAACGCTGGGACAAGTGACACATATTCTCTGTGGTGTCAGTGGCGGCTTTGTACCTGTATGCGCCCTCGCCACTGGCAAATGAGTCGCCTAGTGCCAAGTACTGGAAGCCAGCTGTTTCTTGACCGGCAGCAGTTACTGAGTATCTATTTAGTTTGGTTACGTTATTTTCGATTGAATTGGCGTATAAATCTAAAGCGTAGTTACTACGCAACCGCATACTGGCCACACTTGCAAAGCCTGGTATTTGCTGGCGCATAAACGGCAATAAATCCTTTGATTCACACTTTACCTTTCCTGTAATTATTTTAGGTACAACGCCGCAAGTAGATAGGTCGTATAGCTTGAATACCTCAAAGCTTTTACTAGACACAATTGCATACCTACCATCCTGGCTTACTGCTGTCTTGTAGGCGGTGCCAACGGCGTTAAAAGGGTTTGACCCATCCATAAACGGCAATATTTCTCTGGTTTTTATGTTTATCCTGACCATTGCCAGGAATGGGATGTCAACCACTGCCCAGTCACCATTTATAGAAAAACTCATTGTGCTGCTATCAGGTGCCAATAAATCATCATTACCGTTCTTGAGCATTTCCGAATGCTCTAATGGGAGCCTATGGTACACCTCGCCGTTATAAATAGCCGTGCTACTCAGATGATCTTCTAGGTTGTCATAAAAGAAAAAGTAATTACCGTATGAACCACCACCAAGCCGAATCCCTGTAGATGACTTCGGAACAGGAATCATTAGTGCCTGGTCACCTCGCCCAGTTCTTAGTTCTCCAGAAATCGAGCTACCTGCTCGCTGCAAATAACCATTCTTTGCCACAGCCCCATAGCCAGTATCCACAACACATGACTGGTGGCTAATCTTTGGCTGGATTGGTGCGGCAAAGCGCTGAGGCCTAGTGATTACTTCTCGTGTTTGGCAATCGCGGTTACCAATAATACTTTCAGGCAGAGGTTGAGTTAAATCTACTTCGCTTATCTTCTCTACAGTCGGGTTCCCCGTTGCAAGCCAAGGGGAGGCAACGGTTGCTTGTGCGGATAAAGAGCTGCCAATCGCCCATAAAGCCAGGCAGGTAAATACTACACCCACACCACCAAATAACTGGATCTTGGCTGAACGCATACACTACCTCTGTGCTATCAAGTTTAACTGTACTTTAACAGGGGTAGAAAAACAAGCCTAATTTTTTTTTTTTTTTTATTCTGCCAGTGCAGAGCCTCCACAAACGATCCCTATTAAAAAATTTTCTTTTGAAGTTACATTAAACATGTCAGTATATGTGCTCCCAACAACGGGGTGCACCAACTCAATAGAACAGCCCTTGCTAAAATTTATGTTTAAGCTTGAACTTAGCGATTGATCAATAGTTCTTTCGTCTTCTTTGGCAAAATCGTACTTATATTCACCGGCACCGTACCTTGTTGTCGCATAACGAGTCGGTCTAATGCCAATAGATTGAGCTATGGTTCTTGTTATTTCATTTGCTTGGTTAATGTTCTTATTCTCATACAAAGCATATTTTGCTACAGAACATCCCCTGGGGCCCTTACCGTAGACGCGGCTAGCGTAGCCGCAGCTTTGCTCTTTCTTCTCTTGGTCTGGTTTGCCTACCTTCTCTACTATTTGGGCGTACAGGGCATCTATTTCTTTTTCTGCTTGAGCAAATTGAGCCTTCTCACGCCAGATGAGACCAAAGTAAACTAACACACCAACAACCAGAAGCCCGAGTACAGAAAAGCCCAATATCTTCCGTAGGAGCTTAGGGGTAATCTCTTTACCGATAATAGTCATTAAGCTTTATTGTACGCAGTAGAGTTATTTAGTCAAAAACAACAAGGAAACAACAAGGATTCTAATAAACGACGCTATAGCGTGGATTATTAGAATGGTTGTTTGGTGTGTTTACTTTGATGTTTTTAGTGAACTAGACGGCGCCCGTAGACGCGCCCTAACAACTTATCTACAGAATCACCAGACATTCATAACAACCACAGACGCCGACATAGTAGTCCAGCATTTCATGGACAAATGCCACGTCATCCCCACTTACACAAAATTAATTAACGATATTGGGGCTCTAAGTACAGATCTCCGCTAGAATCCTCTTCAATTACTCTGCTTGTAAAGCCAAGTCCCCAA
>JACPYF010000030.1 GCA_016196195.1 Candidatus Saccharimonadota bacterium
ACCCAGAAAATAGCAGCGGCGCAATCGATGCTAGAAATGCGTGTCAGTCTGCTTTTGACACTTCCTACAAGTATGGGACTATTTCGTCAGCAAAATGTAGCAGTAGTAAAAACAAGGATGCTTGTGAAACTGGTGCTAGCGCCGGAAAAGCCGCAAAGATTAGTTTCACAAATAGCGTCAAACAAACTGGTACAGACGGTGCAAATAACAATAAATCTCAAGTTGACTCGTGCAGTAAATACCACAATGCTACAAATATTAGTACTTGCAAAAAAGCATGGAGCGCCCAGGTGATTGTCAAAGCCAAAGAGACAGCTGTAAATGCTAAGTCCGCAGATGATTGTAAAGGTATATTAGGTGGCTCCAAGGCGGAAAAGGCCTGTAAAGAGGCATTTACCAAAGCAAAGAATGCAGCCGATGCCGCAGGTATCAACAAGTGTGACACAGTTGTGACTTACTTTGACTTTGACTGTGGGTCTGCCAAAACAACCTCGGGCGGTAGGCAAAATCCCATTGTTTCACTACTCTTGACCGTCCTTTCTTGGGTAACCGGCCTGGTTTCTATGGCGGCCATAGGCGGAATCATATACGGTGGAATATTATATGCTGGAGCCCAAGACAATAGTGGCCAAACGCAAAAAGGCATCATGTATGTAGTTAACAGTACTATAGCCCTATTGTTGTGGTTTGCGGCCTTTGCCCTGATAAACTACATAGTGCCAGGAGGGCTGTTCTCGTGATAAAGAAATACGCATATATTTTTGTACTAGCTGTAGCGTTCTTTAGTTTTGTATTCACGCCGTTAACTCCGGCGGCATATGCGGCTGCTTCAACAACTAGGGTCACTGGACTAGACTGTCCGGGGCAAGAAGGTATGTTTGGTGTCCGTGCGTGGTATTTCAATCTATGTAATGGTGATGGTAACGTTTCTGTAGGGACCCATCCCGAAGAGTTCATAGCTCAACTGGCCGTTAACCTACTCAGTATTGTGTTGATGGTTTGTGGATACATAGCGGTTGGTTTTGTTATATGGGGCGGTCTGATGTATATTATTGCTGCCGGAGATGCTGGCAAGTTAGCAAAGGCCAAGACTACAATTCAAAATGCGCTGACAGGCCTTTTGATAGCACTTTCGGCCGTAGCTATATCGACGCTGATCCAGACGAATATTTGACAGAACTACACTTTTGGCTGTATGATTTGTTTGAAAGAAAATATAAAATAAACAAATGAAAAAAATACTTTTACTTACGCTAGCACTAGTCACATCTTTATCTTTTGTTGCGATCTTTTCTGAAAGCGGTAGAGCAATTATAGAGCAGTCACCCGGACAAAAAGCCGCAAGCTATTGCTCTACTGAGAGAAAGCTCACGGGGCAAAATCTAACAAACTGTAAGAAGGCCTGGGACTGTGGTTACACATACTGGCGTGAACGAGACAAAGACCACTGTAAGAATTCTACGAATTACCAAGGTCTAAATATAAAGAAGTATGCAACTGAGAACCCTAACGGTATCCTTGTGCAAGCCATTGCTGACGGCAAAAAAGACGCAAGAGCAAAAAATGTTAAACCCAGTGAATCGAGCGGCAATAGTTCGGAAAGTGGCGGTGGCGGCAGCGAATCTGCCCCAGGCAACACAGGAAATTTAGGTGGCGATAACAAGGCCGAGAGTGATGGAGCTACCGAGGACGGAATAACTGTGGACGGAAAAGATATTAGTGCTAGTGTCATCAAGCTAGACTCTGGCGATACGCCAACAAACCTCAAAAAGGCTACTCCAGAGCAATTTGTCTCAGGGCTTTTGAACATCGTCTATTCACTAGCTGCCTCTATAGCGGTCATAGTAATCGTTGCGGCCGGTATCATGTACGTTATATCTGACGGAGACCCCGCTAGGACCACGCGAGCCAAAAATGCTATCATATATGCAGCAGTTGGACTGGTTATTACTGGTTCGGCATTCGTTATCACAGGTATAATACAGGGTATAGGAGCCAGCTAGATATGAAAATCAATAAAATCAAAAACTATATCCTGATCGCATTTACTTTACTAGGCTTGGTGTCCGTTTTCGTTCCCGCATCACAAGTTTCTGCGGCGCAAGCCATACCGCAGTGCGACAAAGATACAAATGCAGCAATTTGTCAGACAAAGACAGGCCTCATAAGTGGTATTTTGAAAAGTGTTATCAATACCATGATATTCCTAGCCGGATCGATAGCGGTAATCATGATTGTAGTTGGCGGTATTCGCTATATAACTAGTGATGGTGATCCAGGGGCAGCCACAAAGGCCAAAAACACGATCATATACGCACTGGTTGGTGTGGTTGTTGCAATTATGAGTTATTCGATTGTTAACTTTGTAATAGATAGGATATAGAAATATGATAAAAAAACTTATAAACAAAGCCGCGCTCCTAATAACCATGCTGGCATTGCTGATTGTGCCTAGCGGTGCCGTCCTTGCGGCTGGACCTAACTGTGCTGCCCCAGATACTTTGACCACCAAAGAGCAGGCAAAGTGTGGTGTCGACAAAGTAGGTGGAAAAGACACTGGTAATGGTGGCGAACAAGTGCCGATCATCATAAAGGACGTGATCAACATTTTGCTGTTTTTGATCGGTCTAATAGCGGTGCTAATGATTGTTATAGCCGGCTTTAGGTTTGTCACATCCAATGGTGATGCCAATACCGTTTCGTCTGCCAGGAATACCATTTTGTATGCAGTTATAGGTATCGTTATCGCTGTCATGGCATATGCAATAGTGAACTTTGTGCTGATAAATATAACTTGAAAATGAAAAGATTTTTACTCGGTATCTTTATGTTTGGGCTGCTCGTAGGCCTTGCCTCGTTTAGCACCCCAACTTATGCGCTAGATAACGGCGCAGAATCAGGCTTCAAGACTGGCCTCGACGAATCTGGGGGAGGTTCTGAAAAAGATTGCGTGAATGCGGGAGGCAAAGTAAGCGGAGACAAATGTGTCGATGCCAACGGACATGCAACCAACGCGGTTTCGCTGATGATAAAGAATATTATCAACCTACTGATTTATATCGCTGGTATCATTGCTGTGATCATCATAGTCATAGCTGGCATGAGGTTTGTAACGAGCAACGGTGACTCCGGAGCAACCAGCAAGGCCAGAAATGAGATCATATACGCTGTTGTCGGTTTAGTGATTGCCATAATGGCGTACGCATTAGTTAACTTTATTTTGATAAATATATAAGGAGCCAAAAATGAAAAAATTCAAATACATGTTGTGCATCGCCCTGGCGGTCATTGGCTTTGCGGTTGTACCTGCGTCAGTCACCTATGCGGCGGTCGACAAGGTCGATATCAAGGATGCACAGGAGATTACGGCCACTGAGGCGTGTAAAGTTCAAGGCAGCAAAAAAGAGTGTAAATCAAATAACGCACTTTCAAATATCATCGTAACAGTTACCAATGTAATTTTATTTTTGGTGGGTGCTGTGGCGGTGATCATGATAATAGTTGGTGGCTTTCGTTATGTTACATCTAACGGTGATCAAAATGCAGTTACGGGAGCAAAGAATACTATCTTGTACGCCATCATAGGCATAATAGTGGCATTTTTGGCATATGCGGCGGTTCAGTTCATAGTTGGTAGCTTGACGGATACATCTACAAAAGGCGACAAGAAGAGCTCAAGTATTCACAAAACGGCTATGGTTTGATATAAATAAGAGCATAGATCTCATAAATTACATAAGGAGAATAGTTAAAATGAAAAAATTAAACATAAAAGCAAGGCTGCAGCAGCTAATTGTCACTCAGTTTGCAATGGTTGCTTTGGTAGTAGCTAGCATCAGTGGCATTGCCCTATCTAGCCCAGTACAGGCCGCAGAACCAGTAAACTGTAATGATCAAAACCTTACGCTTCAGACTGGCACAGCCTGTGCAAACTCAGGCACCACAGCACAGAACCTAACTGGTCCGACTGGTGTATTCGCAGTTGTAGCAAACATTCTGCTGTTTCTAGTAGGTGCAGTAGCGGTTATCATGCTAATTATTGGAGGTCTTCGTTACGTTACATCCAACGGTGATCAAAACGCAGTTACAGGGGCAAAGAATACCATCCTATACGCAATCATAGGTATAGTTGTAGCTTTCCTAGCATATGCGGGTGTACAATTCGTCACAAGCAGCCTAACAACCGGTAGCGATAGCTCAACAACTAGTCCATAGAACGGCTAGTATAATATAAAAAACCTCCGATTTTCACGGAGGTTTTTTATATTAACAAAAGTTTCTTTAGTTAATCTGAATCTTACGAGCTTGTTCAGCTTTAACTTTAATGAAGCTGATGGCTAGAACGCCGTCTTTTAGGACTGCTTCTACTTCGTCTTCCTTTACTGCAACTGGTAGAGCCAGTGTTCGGCTAAATTCGCCCCAGTAACATTCTTGGATATGCCACTGAGTTGCAGCAGAGTCATCACCGCTAGATAATGTTCCGCTTATAGTTAGAATACCATCGCTGATACTAACATCGAGGTCTTGCTTGCTCACACCTGCGGTGCGTGCCTTTACAACCAGCTGGCTGTCTGTTTCGTATACATCAACAGCTAGTTGCCCAGGAACGGCTGCGTCAGCTTCTTCCCAAGTTTCTTCTACAACTGTTGTTGCACCAGTAGTTTGGTCTTCGTCGTCGTTTAGAAATGCGGCTGCTAATTCGTCTTCGATTAGCAAGTCGTCATCATTGTTTTTCTTTGCCATTGGTCTCCTCCACTTATTGTCGTTTATAACTCGCTTGACAATTTATGTCCTAGGAATGATTATAACTAATAGATTAGC
>JACPYF010000036.1 GCA_016196195.1 Candidatus Saccharimonadota bacterium
GAGGTTTGGTCCGTCACGGGAGACTTACATCTCCCAGACATGCGCGATCCAGTCAGCCTCTTCTTCGAACCCGGCGGCACGAGCTAACTCGATAGTCACCGCAAGCTCGTCAGTGAAGCTTTTGATTCCTTGAACCTGCGACGGAGTCAGCAGGAACTTGAAATCACTGACCGGCTTGTAGTCGACCGAACCCCAGGGCACGCTCCGATCCTCGAGCGATTGACGAATCCGGTAAACGGCCTCGTCACACCCTGCCGCACGGGCAAGACTGAAGACATTGCCCATGCGAAGCCTCTTGTCCGGATGTTCCGAGGGACCGAAGGACCTTTTGCCAAGGGTCTTGATTGCAGCGCTGAGATTTTCATCCGCTATCCCAACAATTACAGGTTTACTTGCATTCATTGAAACAACCTTTGATCAAATTGTCTATGCACGTCACAGACACCGTACTTCTGTCACTGTATGACTAAGATATACAAATCATATCATAATATTGTTAATTTAGCAAAACTAGGTGTTGCACGGAACAGAGATAACTGCTACAATGGTCAAACAACAAATGCCGCGGGGTGGAGCAGTCTGGTCAGCTCGTGTGGCTCATAACCACAAGGTCGTAGGTTCAAATCCTACCCCCGCTACCAAGAAAAGATGATCACAGTATGTGGTCGTTTTTTTGTTTAAAGAAAAGATCCCTGCTCTGGGTGTGCGTCCTGTATATCTGCTAGATCTTCGTTAGCCTCTAGCTGCTCGGCAACACCCTTCAGATCCTCCAGCGTAGCTTCTATATCTTGTGGGTGGTTTTCGTCAAACCTAAATTTGTCTATACGCGTTACAGCTCTTCGTAGCAATGTTCTAGCTCGGCGTGAGACCAAAAATAGAGGTCGCCTGCCGTTTTTAATACGCTGTTGATCAACCGCCAATGCGCCAATAAGCTGCTTGAGCGACGCCATGGTTTCTTTGCTAAGCTCTCTAGAGAGATCGGCATCTCTCTTTCGCTCCAGCTCTTCTTCGGTAACTTCTATAAAAGTTAGCTGATTGTCCTCAAAGATAGAATGGTAAGTAGAATTGATATAACCCCTCAGCTGCTGTTCGCTCAAAGGAATTGCCTTGGCTGCATGTGACACAAAAGAAAGTAACAAATCTTTTTTTGTATCCTTGTCCAAAAGTTCTAAAACCTCTGGCAGATACAGCTTGCTGGACTGTTGTTTTTTCTTAAACTCCTCGAATTGATCTTCCGGAATAACGTCTTTACAACGGGTCAATGCTAGGGCAGAAAAAAGCCCAGTGAGCATTAGGCCCTTATAGAAAGGTAGGACGCCTTCCCTAGTAAGCTCCTTGACCTCTTCGGGTAAGGTTTCGAAACGATGTGCGCGCGCTACCCTATCTACGCCAATAGACAGGTGGTTGGCACAGTCTTTAAAAGTTTTGTACCTGCCGGTCTGCAGATTGCGGCTATAGATATGTGTTAGTGCATATGCGTCTTCCCACGTGTCTGGACGCTGATGAAAGTTCTCTCTGTACTGATCACTGATGACGTCGTCAAAAGTAATGTCTTCGGGATCTTTGGCCTGAAATACTACATCGGTGGATTCTAGCGGGATGCCTATTTCTTCCAAGGCCATGGCGGCGGCTTCCATTCTTCGGTGGCCGAATATCAATACTACATAGTTACCTTCGTCGGTACGATCAAGGTCGGCAATTTTATGTTTAGAACCCCATGTAGCATTTAAATCATCCAGATAATCTTGTAGCTTATCCTCCATCGTGGCAGGAAACTCACAAGCACGTACTTGTGCCAGCAGGTCTACCTGCCAAACGCCATGTTTGTTTTTTATGAGAGCGCCCTTTAGCTCTTCGATCTCGTCCTGCTTAATAACCTGCCTTGTTTGGTGTAGGCGATTGATTACCGTGTAAGGCACTTTACCCTGGGGTATATCACCTATAATGTACCTTTCGCCTTCTGCAAGCTCGGGGTTTCTTATAATCTCAGTTTTAGTTTCAGCCATAGAGGCGCACATTCTCCCAATAATTTACCTATTAGGTTCACTATACTTTTAATCAATACTGATTGAAAGCATAGGCATTATTGATCATTGATCTACTGTTCGTTCAGTAAGTTCATACTCCTCATAGCCTATAAGTTCATCAACGCTAATATTACCTGGTTCAGGAGAAAACATTTGAGTTTGTGATTTGCGATGCCTAACGGTAACCCCGCGAACTGTATTCTCAGCTTGTTCCACGCAATCCAGATGGTACGGGTTGCAGCAAGCGTGATTATGACAAAGATGGTCTACTGGATGTCTCTTGAGCGCACCGTTCGACTTTCCATTAGTTGTTGGGATAGTGTCCCCCAATAGCTCTTGGTATGCAATTTGATGAGTACCAGCGCTAGACCAGCCCAGCGGCTTTATTGAACCGGTGGGGTATCGGGCCCGATTCTGGTTGTCATACTCTGCATTCAGCGGCATTATCCAGCAGCCTAGACTTTCATCAAACTTTGCTGGCTCTACTTTTGCTCTCGCTAAAAAAAATGTAGCCGCTATTTTAGCTCTGCGCTCTTTTTCAGATTCTGGGTCTTGATCTACTAATAACTCTAGAGCTCGAAAGGCAGCCCGACTGAATGAATTTGTCGGTAATACACCGCCCCATAACGTCACTTGAACCTCGTCTGTCCAGTCGTAGCCTTCAGGTATCAATGGGTGACTCGCACGCTTAAGCCTTAGCTCGCTGTGTGGAGTTCTTAAAACTGGTACAAACATCTCGCCAACCATATATCAAAGACTAACATAACAGAGACATAATCAATATTGGTAGTGTTTATTTGTTGCTAAAAAAGAAGTTCAGCCATGCCTGAAAGTTGCTACTAGTAGTTACCTGGCGTGATTTGTTTGCGTTAGTAGTCACCGCGTCACTAACTGTGTTTGCTGGCAAGACTAGCATGTGTTCACCTGGCAAGGCTTTGCCAAATTGCTGCCGGGCCTGGAGCTCCAGATACTCATCACTAGCAAAGTAAGAGTTCTCTAGCTGCAGGGTGTCAGACTCTAGCCTACTTTCCTCTACCTGCGAGCGCAAAATATCGACTTGGCGCTGCAATACATAATTGTTCTGCAATGCGCCCATGGTGCTCCATATGAAACCCACGGCCATCAATATAGCGGCAAACAACACGATGTTGTCGAGTGTATAGTATTCCTTTACAAAATGTCGGATGGTGTGGATGTTCATATCGTATCTATTGTACAATAAAGACATAAGCATAAGGAGATAGTGTGATGAGTGAGACATATGATTTTAACGGTATGAAAGCGCTATTTATCAGCACTACGCTAAAGAAATCTCCGGAGCTCAGCAACACCGAGGCCTTGGCAGACGTCAGCCGAAAGATCATGGAAAAACATGGCGTTCAAACCGAAATGATCCGGGCGATTGATCATGATATTGCGACTGGTGTGTACCCAGACATGCGTGAACATGGTTGGGAGACAGACGAATGGCCAGAGATCACCAAAAAAGTTATGGAGGCGGACATTATAGTGCTAGCCGGACCAATTTGGTTGGGTGACAACAGTAGTGAGATGAAGAAAATCATCGAACGTTTGTATGCGCTGTCTGGCAATTTGAACGAGGCTGGTCAGTACGCCTTTTATGGCAAGGTTGGCGGCTGTTTGATAACTGGCAACGAAGACGGCATCAAGCATTGTGCGCAGAACGTTCTATATAGCCTGCAGCACATTGGCTACACCATACCCCCACAGGCCGACGCCGGTTGGATAGGTGAAGCCGGTCCTGGACCAAGCTACCTAGACAAAGGCTCTGGTGGACCGGAAAATGATTTCACCAACCGCAATACAACGTTTATGACATGGAATCTAATGCACGTAGCAAAATTGCTAAAAGATAATGGTGGTATACCTGCATACGGCAACAATCGTCAAGAGTGGGATGCTGGCACTAGGTTTGATTTTGAGAATCCTGAGTATAGATAAACTAGATATATTTTTCGATTAGCTTCCGTAAAGCTTCTTGTCCTTGCTCGGGGCTTAGACTGGTTGTTTCGATTATTTCAACATTACCGAACTCTAATGTGTCGGCTCCAGAGTCGCCCAGGCGCACTGCCCTCTCAGACTCGGACATATCAGGCGAGCGATTGCCCAACCGCGATGTACGCTTTTCTGGCTGCGCCATACAAACAACAACCTGCGCATTGTCCAGGATATTTTTAACACTTGGGTTTAGATCCCGCAAAAAGGCGTTATTGCCAGAGTAAATACGTAATCTACTGTCGCCGGTTTCAACAGGAACAAAGCCATATTGTTCTAACCTGCCATTATCTAATTCTCGAGTCCAGGCGGGGTCAATTTCGCCGGCTTTTAGCTTGGTTTCGAATTCATCTTTTGTAATGTGGATGTTTTCCACCAAATCATCACCCTGGCGTTCGGGTCGAGTTATGTATCTTCGTGGTACGACAACTTTATCTGCGTATGCGTCTGTTCGAAGACCGTTAACCAGGGTAGTCTTACCTGATCCGGACGAACCGACAATGATGATTGAATGAATTTGCTTCATGGTGTAAATAATTTCTACGTGGTGGGGGTGGTTGGATTTGAACCAACGGCCAATCAGTTATGAGCCGACTGCTCTAACCACTGAGCTACACCCCCAGTAATTGAATATTATAACAGATTGAGAGACTATTCCCAGCGGAAAACTTTGAATGCAATGGCGTAAATAACAATCATCCAAATACCAATCAAGCCGACCTGCGGCCAGATCTCTATTAGAGTCCTGCCCTCTGTACCGATCAGGCGAATACCGTCAATGACTGGAGTAAGCGGCAATAGCGCAGAGATAGTTTGTAGCCATTCAGGCATCAGGAAGCGCGGAAAGAATGTGCCTGAAAGAAACATCATAGGAAAGACTATGGCGTTTGTCAGCGGTGCGGCTTGACGTTCGTTTTGCGCCCAACCACCTAGCGCTAGGCCAATACCCAAGATCATGATGATGCTGTACACGAGGAAGAAAGTGAGTTCTATATACGTAGTCCACCCACCCACAAGCTTGAGATGGAAAACTAGTATAGCTACGGCGAACATGATAGCCAGCGCTAGCAGGCCTATGATCGCCTGCCCTATCATGGTTGAGAGGAAATACTGCCAAACCTTTAGCGGTGTCGTACTGAGACGTCGCAAGATTCCCATTTTCTTTAGCTCTGGAAAAACATTGACTGGGCCAAATATACCCATGCCGATAATGGCAAAACCTAGTAGTCCGGCGAATGTGTAGTCAAACGCGGTCAAGCTCTTTTGCTTTAACTCTTCGCGAGTCACGCTAAATGGTGTTTCGGTTTTGACTAGCTGCGAATTTATACCTTTGAACTGGGCTTCGATAACAGAGGCCAGCGCGTTGGCTGATTGAGCACTGTTTTGAGTGTAAACAATTTTTGCTTTGCCATTTGGTATATGCGTGGACGGGTTTATAGTGCCAAAGTCACTTGGCAAAATTATAGCTGCATCGAGCTGGGATTGGACCATTTTTTCTTTAGCCTTTGGTAGCGTATCGATATCTTTATCGACTTTTAAAATACTGCTGTCTTTTGATTTTTGGGTAAACTGTTTTGCAAATGATGTGTCAGATTGGTTGATGATGGCAACTCGAAATGATGTATTGCTGGTCCCGCTGTTGAGGCTGCCAAATACGAATAGAAATATCAGCGGAAACACGATGACAAAGAATATCGCCAGTTTGTCGCGAAAGAACCGCCTAGTGTTGATGCGAGCAAATGTGTAAACAGTAAATAGTGATTTATTCACCTCTTAGCCCCTTGCCCGTTAGATCGATAAAGACGTCTTCTAGATTTGCCTGCTCGACTTCTTGTTCCTTTTTAAAGCCACGCTTTAATAGCTGTTTGATCAGGTTCTTTGGTGTATCGAGTGCTATAATCTTGCCATTGTCCATGACAGCTATACGATCACATAGTACTTCGGCCTCATCCATATAGTGCGTGGTCATTACAACACTGATACCTTTGTCTCGGACCTGTTCGATTAGCTCCCATAGATTGCGCCTGGCTTGTGGGTCGAGACCTGTTGTAGGCTCGTCTAGGAAAAAGACTTTTGGACCATGTACAAGAGCTGTGGTGATGCTCAGACGTTGTTTTTGTCCACCCGAGAGGTTCTCTACATAGCTCTTGGCTTTGTCTTCTAGCCCAACATCGCGCAAAAATTGCATGGCATCGACTTTCTCGCCATAGGCAGCAGCAAACATGTCGACGACTTCGATCAACTTTGTCTTGTCCTGAAAGGCTGGTGATTGTGGTTGGACGCCGATTAGGTACTTTATAGAGTCAGGGTCTTTAGATACGTCTATGCCGTCTATGGTGGCCGTACCGCTGTCGATTGGGCGCAGGGTCTCCATCATCTCCAGTGTAGTGGTCTTGCCGGCACCATTTGGACCTAAAATACCGAAGATCTCACCCTTTTTTACCTCAAAACTGACACCGGCTACAGCCTGCTTGTCGCCATAGCGCTTTTTGAGATTTTTCACCTTGATCATCACGGTCATTGATAACAACTATAGCGTTTATTGACTATTCAGACAACCAAAAAACCCCGACCGGGGTCGGGGCGTTTTTAGCACCTTTTTGTTTGTACTTAGTCTAGCGCACGATGGCTAGCCAAGGCAAGCAAAAAGTGATGTTATTTTTTCTTAAGTGTCAAAAATCCGTTACGTGGGTTTTCTTGAACTTTGCGGTCGTTTGGTAGGTCGCATGGTTCACCCTTTTCGTTCTTTGGCTTTTTAGCAAAAAAGTAGATTGTGTAGTTTTTGCCACCTCGCAGTTGTACACTTTTGTTGTGCAAGTAATAAGTTACACCTTTTGAATTTGTGTGGCTGTAGTTTGCCATAGTCTCTCCTCCTTATAAAAATTATCGCTACGAGATTTAGATTAAACCTCCAGGCCACAGATGTCAACACCTTAGAGCACTTTTGCTCGTCTTTTGATGATAAATCTCAAACTGTAGAGCATAATTAACCTCAGTAAAATGAATAATGTAAGGATAAGCCCTATCAGAACAAAAAAACCTGCTAAATCGGGGGAAATTAGTGGTGATGCAAAGTTATAATGGTAATTTTCTAGGTGGGGTAAATTTGCGCTTTGTTGGTTCGGAGGGAGCTCAGAAACGGCGTTTGCCACACACGTAACGTAATCATTTCGAAAGGACGCCGTTCCCCCGTGGAAACGTGCTCGACAATCTATCGATGCCTTTTGGTAAAGGTCACTATTGCTATTGTGGGAATCGGCGGCGCTAGCGACTGCTGCATCGTAATCACGCTGATAGGTACTCTGAAGTATTATCCCCTTGCCCATATCGCTGTTCATATGTGATGACACGTAACTCTGTAGCTCGGTTAGTTCTTTTTTTGTGCTAGCGTTGTCCAGTTTTTTATCAGCTGCCAATACCGCATCTCGCTTTTGGATCATACCAATGTTGTTAAGTCGCAAGAATGTTGCGGCAATAAAACCCACCAAGACAAGTAACAAGACCAATTGCCAGGTTTTTGCTTTTTTGAGCCATCTCAGAAGATTTCTGGCTGAAAAGCGATCTTTTTTTGGCTCCCACCTCTTGTACATAATTACTTATGATTATACATGATGAATAAAGCGAGTTAGTATACCTCGACGATATATTGCTGAACTGTGGAATAATATTAGTAACATTAACGGTGCAAGGACTAAGTAATAATTTTTCAGAGCATCTACATCTGAAAAGATGGTGGTTAAGACTACCAACACTAAAGACGCCAGAACATCACCCACCGCTAGCATAGAGACCATTACGGCTATAAACACTACCCTATAACCCGGTAGACCGTCTGCGGTATTAAATATTCCTCTGGTAGCTGGTATGTTGTAGCCCGTTGTAGCGAATTCATTCGCAATATTCATACTTGCAACTTGCAGAGGCGTTGATATCAGTGGCCTAAATACATAAAGTAAAAAATTGCCAATTGAGCTGAGTTTCAATAGAAATATACCGCTATTTTTGTCTACAATTTTTCCATAAATATAAGAGATTGCTATCGAAGCAACAAGGGAGACAGAGCTAAGTATACCTATTTTTAAATATACAGCGTTGTTTACGGCGCCAAGTACCACCAATGCCACAAATATATTCCATATTAGCCCAGAGCCATTATTGTCGGCGCCCACTCCTATTTGTGCAACCATTAATTTCCATGTATTTTTAAAATTAAAATGCCGAAGTGTAATTTTTTGATGAATCTTGACTGGTTCGGAAGTAAAGAAAAGAGGTGAAGCAGATACTAGCATAAGTACACCCGCAAAAATCATCATAGCTGAAGGCCCAAACAAAAGTGCAATAAAACCACCCATTACTGGTGCTGCAGCAGTCATAAATCTTTCGATAATTTGCATTAGTCCAATTTCTTTACCCGAATGTTCAATATGTTTTACTTTTGAAAAATCGACAAGATAGGCAGTGTCGTATAGACCTCTACCAAAACCACCAAAAGGCAGCATTAGAAGGAAGGTCCAGATACCAAGTATTGGGGTAGCCGCTAAAACTAAAACTGCAAGAATAAACAGTAAGTTACTTATAGATATAGAATGTTTTGGACCATAGCGGGCTACAATGACAACGACCAGAGGTATGGATAAAAATCTTGTACCAAAAAGAAAAACGTAAAACCAAGCTAAAAACTGCAGTGAATAGCCTAATTGGTAAAAATAAACAGCCCCAAACCCCCCAAGCATATTCATAGCCATTACACGCAGAACACGACTTGTGTATAGCTCCGCCATTTCTGAAACACTAACAGTGCGCCAAAAATGGGTCCGCCGAATAAAAATATGTAAAATATGTTGAATCATGTTTGTTTTAAAGCTTTTCATTCATTTTAACTGATAAAATGGTTTTATGCACATATACTTTTCTGGCATTGGAGGGGTTGGCCTAGGGCCGCTAGCCGAGATTGCCCTAGATGCTGGCTACGACGTTTCGGGGTCAGATACAAACGACTCACCTATGTTTCGTCAGCTGCAGGCTCGCGGAGCGGATGTCCACCTGGGGCAAGAAGTTGCAATAATCAATCAGCTGCATGCAAATCAGCCAATAGATTGGGTAGTGTACACCGCCGCTCTGCCATCAAGCCACCCCGAGCTAGAGTTCGCCCGATCAAATGGCATAAAAACCAGCAAGCGAGATGAATTGTTAGCAAAC
>JACPYF010000034.1 GCA_016196195.1 Candidatus Saccharimonadota bacterium
CACTACCACCATATAGCAGTTTGATGCTAGTGGCAGCCTTGCGGCCATAAAGTGACTCTACTTGGTGGCGTATTGTTTTTTCGGCTGCTTGCAGGTCCTTGGGTAGTGCGTTCACGCCTGTACCGATAGCCCAAACTGGCTCATAAGCTATGACGACTTTGTCTATTTCATCACTAGCGACATTAGCAAGTCCGCTGCTGACTTGGTCGTGCAAAACATGGTTTGTTTCACCATTTGCTCGCTCATCGGCAGTTTCACCTACACATAGTATCGGGATCATCCCGTTTCGCAGCACAGATTGAACCTTTGATCGTACGTCTTTGTTGGTCTCGCCAAATTTGTGTCGACGCTCGCTATGACCGACTATGATGTAGTTCACCAATCCTCGCAACTGAGTCGCCGAGACTTCACCGGTAAAAGCGCCGTCGTCTCGCCAATAACAGTTTTGTGCAGCTAGTCTAAATTGATGTCTTTTAACCTGCAAGCTAATTGTCTGCAAGGCTATAAAAGACGGAGCCAGGACTACATCGACATCTTCGTGATGTGATATTTCAGTAGATAATTCATGAACATACAAACTAGCCTGGTGTACATTCAGGTTCATCTTCCAATTGCCAACGATTAGTGTCTTTGTCATGTACTGTACAGGATGCCCGTCTGCTTATGTTTACTTTAACTCTATGATACTACTATTTCATCAGGGCTTCAACGCCTGGAAGCTTTTTTCCGCTCATCAGTTCTAGGCTGGCACCACCACCGGTTGAAACGTGTGAAAAACTACGACCTTTTTGCTTGTCCCAACCCAGCACAAAGTCTGCCGTGTCTCCACCGCCAATGATTGAGGTAATATCTGGGTTTTTAGCCAAATGAAGAGCTAGCCGAGCAGAGCTATATGCAAAGTTCAATATTTCGGCATACCCTAGCGGACCGTTCCATATGACGGTACCCTCACGGCCGATGCATTTTTCTATCCGATTCATGCTCTTTGTGCCAACGTCCAAGATTATTTCCTGATCGTGTACATTGCTCGCTTCGACTTCCTTGCGTGGTTGTTTTTTGTCGACTTTTTGAGCAACTGCAACATCACTGGGTAGGATCAAGAAATTATCAATATTGTCCAAGCCCACCTTTTTAGCTACATCTTGGTAAATCTTATCGATCACAGTTTTTTCATCTGGCTCTACTAGACTTTTACCCACCGCAAAGCCTTTGTATTGCAGGAATGTATTTGCCATAGCTCCACCAATAACTATATGGTCGGCAATGTCGATGAATCTGTCAATTAGCTCTATCTTGTCGGCTATTTTTGCACCGCCTAATACAGCTGTTAGAGGCTGCTTGGGATGAAGCATGGCGCCCTCGATTGCCTGATACTCCCGCTCTAGCAATAACCCACCAACACTGGGTAAAAAATGGGTAATTGCAGATGTGCTAGCGTGAGCCCTGTGGACAACACCGAAACCATCCTGCACAAAGTATTGAGCGTTTGAGTCTTTGGCTAGTTTGCGTGCAAAATGTTCGTCGTTGGCTTCTTCTTCACTATGAAAGCGTAGGTTTTCTAGCAATATTATTTCGCCAGCTGCCATTTTCTTCGTAGCAACACTGACTTTGTCGCCGACACAGGCTGGTACAAATTTGACCGGTTTTTTGATCAGTTTTTGCAATCTACCAGCAACTAACTTTAGGCTTAGGTGCGGGTCAGCCCCCTTTGGCCTGCCTAGATGAGATATGATGACTACTTTGCAGCCACGCTCCTGCACTAGGTATTTGATTGTGGGTATTGATGACGTAATCCGATAATCATCGGCTATGTTGCCACTGGTATCTAAAGGCACATTATAGTCCGCTCGCAGCAATATTGTTTTGCCGTCTATAGGCACATCGCGTACGGTTTTTTTCTTGAAATAGTCGTGCCCACTCATAACTAATTATGATTATAACAGAGATTAAACCAAAAACCCCGCCTATAAAAAGCGGGGTTTGGTTAGCCTGATGGCTGATTTTTGGAATCGGGAGCGGTCAGGCTTTATTGCTGGCGACGGCTAGCAACGTAACGTTGCACACCATAACCAAGGGCACTAACACCAGCTAGGCCACTGATAACATCAGCAGGACCAGTTGAAGCGATAGCGCTAGGAGTAACACCAGCTGGCGTTACAGGAGTCTTTGGAGTTTCCGGAGTACAGTTTACTGTACAAACTGGCTTGTCTTCACAGTTAATTTTCGCATTGAATTGAACGTAACGAATTTCCTGTAAAGAAACGCCTACACCACCAGGGACATCAACACCACCACCAGTAACACCGTCAGGAAGTGATTGAATCACACCTGCGTTGTGGTCTAATAGTTTAGTTGAACCTGGAACGTAGTCAATTTTGTTTGCTGACGGTAAGTCAACTGTTGCAGTATCTGTTTGAGTTGCTGCGTTTGCAGCTGTTATTGTCGCTACAGAGCTAATTGGATCAGCTGCAGTAGTTGGCAATGTGGCCTTTACTTTAACACCCGTTAAAGCTTCAGGACCTGGGTTGTGGATCTGCGCTAAGAACTGGACAGTCTGACACTTGTCAGCAGTTGTCTGATCAGCATAGCTAGAACCAGTAGTTATGTTTTTTACTCGGTAAAAGTTACCACCTTCGATCTGAGCTGCTAATGCAACCGGACCGCTTACTATAGCTACGGCAGCAAACGCTAGTGTAGCTTTCTTTAGAAATTTGAACATTATTTAGTTCTCCTTTTCATTAATATCTTATTTACATTTATTAGCACAAACTAGGTAGACATAGTGTCTTTAAAGGTTTTATTGCTCTCCCCGTCAATCCAGTAAAGGAGACAGGGAGGAGCAATTGGCAGGGTGGACTCCTCGAGAGGAGTCCACCCTTAACCAACTACATGAATCGATCAGGTCGGGAACTGATCTGGAGCGACAACGATGATCACTGGTTCGGTCACGAACGGCTTGTTCGGGTCCGATCCGGTGAACTTGCCCCGTACTGTGGCATCGCCAGGAGTGTTGCCACTCCACAGCGTCGCCTCCCAGCAGGTCTGATCTGACGGGCAGGTTCGATTCGGGTCACTGAAATGTGTGACCTTGGTCTTACCTGACACGTAGGTACCGGCCGGCGCGTCGAGCAGGATGTCAAGCACGATGTTGTCTCCATCGGGATCATCCCCGATGAAATACAGCTGAACGTGCCGACCGCCAACTTGCATGTGTGCAGCCGAAGCATCGATCTCACCCGTAGGTCCTCGGTCGCAGTCTCCGCTTGGCGGAATCGGACGACCATCTGGACACTTCGGCGGCGGAGGCGGCGGGCTTGAACTGCAGACGTTCTGCGTCGAGTTCCAGGTGTTACCCTGGACTGCGATACAGCTCGCGTAGTTCGAGCACACCGTTGAATCGGTGATGTCCTTGCCCAGGATTGAGCAAACCACGACATTGCCGCAGCCAGCGACTCCGTTGTTGTCGCCGTTGACGATGACCGTGCATCCACTACCCGAGGGCGGAGGAATAACGGTCGGCGGCTTGGGCTTCTTCGGCGGTGTCTTCTTGCACGGACGCTTGACGAGCAGGTTTCCTACCTGCTTGTTGCCACATCGTGCTTCGTAGCCGATCTTGACGCGCTTCTTGGTGCAAGGAGCCGGAGCAAGCTTCTCTGGTACGTAGTACCGAGAGCCAGCCGGGATGTACTTGCGTAGAGGCCTGCCATTGCCGTCCTTGAGTGGGGCGAACTTGCCACCTCTACAGGTGTAGTTGTTCACCCAGCCACCCTTGACGACGGTGACCATGACGATCCCACCCTTGACGATTGACGAGCTTGAGCCGTCAACGCCAGGAGTTTGACCGGCAGAGCGTGCGACGTCATCGAGGACGCCGTGCTTCTTCCAGCCGCTAATCATCTGCTTGAGGGAGCTTCCGCCTCCACAAGCACCGTTGGCAGCAGCGACAGCCTGAGGCTCCGAAGAGCCGGCGGCTGAAGCCGAACTGACGTTGATTGCGAGCACGGCCACGAGGGCCATGATCACAGGTATTACCTTTCTGGCCATGATGTTCTCCTTGAGAGACTCGTGGGGCACTCGCGCGCCGTCACTTTTTATAAAGGCGGACGCGCAAGGCCTTTGCGCATCCGGTCATCAAACATCTATATGATATTCAATAATCGGATACGCAAAACCAAAAAATTATATGTAGTTGGTATATCTTGGGTTAAAAACCCATGACTACCTAGTTTGCGTGTTTGGTTAAAACTCACAAACTGTTTGAATAAAGCCTGATTGTTAACGTGCCTCCCATCTGTACCGGTGTTCCACCATCCGATAAGACTGATTCACGTACCAATTTATCACATATTTGCTATTCTGTCAAGACTTTTTACAATGTTTGTGCACTAAACACAAGCATTTTCATCTGATATGATCAGTCACGTTTAAGCATAACCGTGAAAGCTTCTGACGGTATGTCCACCTTGCCAAAGCGTTTCATGCGTTTTTTACCCTTTGCTTGCTTTGCTAGCACTTTCTTTTTCCTAGATACATCACCGCCATATAGCCCTGTTGTGACGTCTTTTCGATAGGCAGATAGATCTTCGCGGGCAATGAACCTTGCACCGATAGCAGCCTGCAAAGCCACCTTGAAGTTCTGGCGTGGTATAACGTCTTTTAGTTTTGCCGTCACCTCTCGCCCCAGGGCCTGGGCCTCTGATCGGTGGGTCATGATAGACAAGGCATCGACTATTTCACCTGCCACATAAAAATCCACACGCACTAGGTCTTCTACCCTATACTCATCTAGCTCATAGTTGAACGATCCATAGCCGCTGGTCACAGATTTTAACTGATCATAAAAGTCAGTTAACAGATTGGCTAGAGGTGCTTCAAAGCTGATCAGGGCTCGTTCGTCAATATAACTGAGGTTAGATTGTAAACCACGCTTACTAACAATTAGCTGTATAACACCGCCGACGTAGGTCTGTGGCACGACAATTTCGCCCTTTATCCACGGTTCACGAATTTCCTCAATTTTACTGGCATCCGGAAGATCTGCGGCAGATTTGATATCTAGATCTGTTCCATCGGCCAATTTCACCTGATAGTCGGTGCTAGGGTTGGTTATGACTAGATCTAGGTTATATTCCCTCTCTAGTCGCTCGCGCACAATATCCATATGTAGCAGTCCCAAAAAGCCTATCCGTACGCCAAAGCCCAGAACAGGGGAGTTCTCGGGCTCAAATTGCAGGGCAGAATCACTGAGGGATAACTTTTCTACAGCGTCTTTTAACTCTTGATAGTCCTGGTTGCTAACAGGGAAGAAACCGGCATAAACAAACGGCTTGATGTCTTTGTAGCCAGGTAGCGGATCAGAGGCGGTGGCGCGCTTCACAGTGACTGTGTCTCCTACTCGTGCATCTCTGGTAGTTTTGAGGTTAGTCACCACATAGCCAATCTGTCCGTTTGCAATCTCTACCCCTGATTTCATAGTTGGTGAGAGCGTTCCTACCTCTAGTGCTATCCCTGTTGCTCCAGTGGCCAACATCTGTATTTCATCGCCTTTTTTGATTGATCCATCAAAAACTCGAGTGTACAGGATAACACCTCTGTAATCGTCATAATAACTGTCGAATATCAGGGCTCGCGTTGGCTCATTTGGGGTACTTTTTGGCGGTTCTATCCTCTCTGTTATAGCATCGAGTACCTCTGATACGCCCTGGCCTGTTTTGGCGCTGATTTTGATGATATCGGCTTCATCACACCCCAGTAAATTTATAACTTCTTTGGATACTTTGGCCACATCGCTAGCTGGTAGGTCAATTTTGTTGAGAACTGGGATAATTGTCAGATCAGCCGCAAGTGCCAGATAAACGTTGGCCAGAGTCTGCGCCTGAATGCCCTGAGAGGCGTCAACTACCAAAACAGCACCTTCACAGGCCTCGAGGCTACGGGACACCTCATAGCTAAAATCAACGTGTCCAGGGGTATCTATCAGATTGAGATCTATGCCCTTGTACTGCATATGAACAGGGGCGAGCTTGATAGTTATGCCCTTTTCGCGCTCTAGATCCATACTATCTAGCAGCTGGCTCTTCATATCGCGCTTTTGGACCGTATTTGTCATTTCCATCAACCTATCAGCTAGGGTCGATTTGCCATGATCAATATGGGCGATGATACAAAAATTACGGATGTTAGAACTCATTATTTACTCTTTAACTGACCGAAAAATATTGAATTGATCTTGTGAATAACTGGGTTTACTTCGCTAATACTCATCAATCGGCTGCATAGTATGTAGACCGAGCCCGAGAACAGGCAGATGATGACGAATTTTGGAAACAAAGACAAGAAGCTCTGGTCAGTAGCCTGCAAACTAAATACGTTTACGGCAAAATATGCTGCAACAGAGGTAAAGCCAGTGGCCGACAGCATACGCACAACTGCACCCACCATTTTCCTATCTACCAAATGAGGTATACGCATTTGCATGATCACAAACAGTATTATCACCTCTATAATCGCGACTATTGATTGCGCCCAGGCCAGTCCGTAAACCCCCATATCAAAGCGCATGGTAAACAGCACCGCCAAGAATATATTCAAACCAATAGTGAATATTGATATATACAGAGGTGTTTTGGTGTCTTGCTGAGCATAAAAACTACGTGCAGCGATGTGATAAACAGATCGAAATAGTATAGCAATCGTCAAAATACCCAGTATGTTGGCAATTGTAGCTTCACCACCGTTCTTTATAAAGTGGACCAAATAACCACGGGTAAAGAACGCCACGGCTGCAGTCGGCAACGATAGCCATATAATCACTCTGATTATTGCCTGTAGCTCTTTACGGAACAGGTCTGGCCGCCCCTGGGCAAGCCTCTCTGTCATCTTTGGGAAAGCTGCTGTCGAGATAGCCACACCGATGAGGGTGATTGGCAGCATATGCAGCGTAAATGCCTGTTGATAAGCACGAACTGTACCAGCGGTCATGCGAGACGCCAAGTTCGTCTCGACTATGCTGTTGAAATAATCTATACCCTGGTCAAAACTTCGTGCTGGCAGTAGCCGCAAAACTGTTCTGAAACCATAGTTCTTCCAATATATTTTGAACCTATAGTCAAAGCCAAGGCCGATTAGTCCGCAGGCACTGATGATCAATTGCATGATCGAGCCTAGTACCACACCCAGCGCAACACCCATTATTCCGCCTTCGAACACCTGTACGCCAAAGATTGTTATGCCGTTGGCGAACACCGTGATACCGATGATGATACCGATGTTATAAACAACTGGGGCCAAGGCATAAAACACAAACCGACCAACAGCCTGCTGCATACTGGCAAATACAGAGGAGATAGCAAACAAAAATGGATTGATCGCAATCACCCGCATCATACTAACGGCCAGTCCGTGCCCAGACTCATCTAGTCCTGGACCGACAACATATCTCACCAACTGATCGGCAAAAATGATTATCAGGATACTGGCGATCATAGTGATGAGCGCCATAAAGTTGATCATGCTGGTTGATAGTTCCCAGGCAGACTTTTTGTTACCAGCCACTAGCCTCTCGTTAAATACAGGTATGAAAGTGACACTTAGTGCCCCCGAAACCAACAAAAAGAACATAAAGTCGGGGATGGTGAAAGCAACTGTGTAGGCGTCGATACCAACAGGATATGTATCAAAATAGTTGGCATTTAACAGACGATCGCGAAATAGTCCCAGTAGACTAGATACCAGAGTAGCGCCAGCCAGCAAGCCAGCCGCCCATGATATAGGCAGCTTTTGGTTTGCTCTTGCTACTGCAACGCTAAATCGTCCCATCTAATATAGTGCAGCTTCCTTTGGTAAAACCGCGCCTTTCAAAATTGTTGCTATTTCTTTTTCATCAATAGTTTCTTTCTTTAGCAGTGCGTCGGTCAAGGCCTTGAGCGGCTCGCGGTTGTTCTTGATTATTATTTCAGCACGCTTGGCAGCCTCTTTCATCAAGCCTTCTACTTCCCTGTCGATTTCTTTGGCTGTTTCATCGCTATATGGTCGTTCGTGCACCATACGATCAAACATCATACCGCCACTGTTTTCATGGAATACTTGGTCGCGAAGTTTGGTACCCATGCCCTGCTCGATGATCATATCTCTGGCTACTTCGGTAGCTTTCTGGAGGTCGTTGCTAGCACCGGTAGTAACTTTATCGTCACCATATATTATTTTCTCGGCTACACGGCCGCCCAAAGCCCTAGCTAACACGTCCTTTAGCTCAACAATTGAGTGGTACATTTTGTCATCTGGCGGCAAGAACCATGTCACGCCACCAGTTCCGCCACGCGGAATGATAGTGACCTTGTGTACGGGTTCGCTATCAGGTATTACGTGACCTACTAGCGCATGGCCTGCTTCATGATAGGCTGTCATTTCCTTGTCGGCATCACTCATGATCCTAGTTTTGCGTTCTGGACCGATAGCAATTTTTTCAAATGCCAGGGTGACGTCGTCGTTATTGATGATTTTTCGGTTATTGCGAGCAGCTACAATGGCGCTTTCATTAGCAATGTTGGCTAGGTCCGCACCAGAGCTACCGACGCTTTTTGAGGCAAGTGCTTTGATGTCAACAGAGCTATCGACAGGTTTGTTTTTGAAATGAACTTTCAAAATAGCTTCGCGATCACGCTGTTCTGGTAAAGATATTTGGACGCGTCGGTCAAAACGGCCAGGGCGAAGTAGCGCTGGATCTAGAACGTCTTGACGGTTTGTAGCAGCGATGACAATAACGTTTGAACCTGTCTCAAAGCCATCCATTTCAACTAGAATTTGGTTCAAGGTTTGTTCACGTTCGTCGTGTCCGCCGCCCATACCGCTACCGCGCTTGCGACCAACTGCGTCTATCTCATCAATAAAGATGATAGACGGGGCGTTCTTTTTGGCTTTTGCGAACAGATCGCGTACACGTGACGCACCAACACCAACAAACATTTCGACAAATTCTGAACCAGAGATGCTAAAGTACGGCACGTTTGCTTCGCCTGCAACGGCTCGGGCCAACATAGTTTTACCTGTACCAGGCGCACCGACTAGCAACACGCCTTTTGGTATTTTGGCACCAACAGATTGGTACTTTTTCGGGTGTTTTAGAAAGTCTACTACCTCATATAAATCTTCTTTTGACTCGTGGTTCCCGGCGATGTCATCAAACTTTACCTTTTCTTTGTCACTGCCATATAGCTTGGCTTTACTGCGACCAAAGCCTAGCGCCTGATTACTCTGCCCTTGAGCTTGACGGAACATGAACCAAAACAAACCGCCGATTAGCAAGATTGGCAAGAATAGGGAAGCCAGGTTCCAAAGAGTTGAGCTAGTGCTACTAGGCTCTTTGACCTCAACCACAACATCGGCTTTGTGTGACAGGCCTTGTTCGTAAATTGAGCTGCCATCTTCTTTGTATGATTTTTCGGTTGGCTTGTCTTTGCCGTCTGGTGTGACTTTGATATCATTGCCCGAGATCTCTATTTTCTTTAACTCTCCGGCATTTGCCTCTGTTATTACTTCGGAAAATGGAACCGATTTTAGATCATCACGAGGAGTAGCTAAGCCAATAGCCACCAACACAAATAACGTGATTAGTAGCCAAAATAAAATATTTCGTGCCATTACTCCCCAATTTTTCTTGTCCTGTTTTTTCGCCATATACGGAGTTGTCCTGATCCTTCCTACAAGTTTTTCTACTGGTATTATTTTACCACGGTTAAGATGTTTTTGTGCGTGAACTCGAGGCTTTTATCACCGCTCAATTCCAACCGAGTGCCGGGCTTTGCGGTTTTGATCGCCATCAATGCCCGACGAGCTTGTGGACGGGTTAATTTTAGCTGCGAACGCAGAACCTCCAACGACACAGATTCTGGCCACATGATGAAATCGTGCCGCTTGTCACTAGTCAGTGTGGCTGTGTGAGCATCAATCTGATCTGTTAAGTCCGATTGCGACTGGTATAACTGTAAAAACTCTGCGCGCTGAGATGCATTCATTTTGGTTACAATTTTGTGACGAATTTGATTGCGTAGGTATTTGAGATCCTGGTTTGTACTGTCCTCTACCCACTCTAGCTTGTTGTCCTTGGCATACGTTAAGATATCAGCCTTCGTGAAATCTAATAGTGGTCGTAATACATGTTCGGTACTGCGTAGCGAGCTAATTCCCCGCCAGCCTGTTCCTCTAGTTAGATTGATAATAATTGTCTCGACAATATCATCGCTATGATGTGCAGTAATAATCTGTGATGCATTATATTTATTTTTGACTTCATGTAAAAAAGAGTACCGGGCATTTCTGGCCTGTTCTTCGCTGGCGTCGGTACCCAGTTGGGCGCTACCAAGCTCAAATGGTAATTTATATTTTGCTGCCAGCTCTTTTACGAATTGCGAATCGGTCGCAGAATCTGAACGAATACCGTGGTCAAAGTGCGCAACGATGAGTTTTATATCTGTTTGTTTAGATAACAAATCCAGTAATACTATTGAGTCTACACCACCGGACACAGCGGCAATATACGTTCCTTTTCTTACAATGGATACTTCTTGCATTTTAACTATTATGAATGTAAGTATATTTCCAGTCAAAAAACTTGTAAATATTTATTATACGTGGTATAATACTACTACTCGTCACTTGACGATTCGTTCTTTAATTTTTCGCGGAGGACTGGCTGATGAAATATTTTCATGCTTTTATGGAAACACTGATGCTGGTCCATGAGACCGTTAGCATTCACGTTGTACGTCCAATTCTTGTTCGACTTTGTAACTGCAGTGGAAAGGATAATTACTTCTGGTCAGTAGCGACCTTTTGGGTCTCGCTAGCCGTACTGCTAATGAGCGGTTTCATCATGATCCCACTCATTCTGTACATTGTTGCCCCATTCATCATGATTGGGTCTACATTTTTCCCACCAAGATTTGCTGAAAAGCTCAAAAAAAGTGAAGGAAGCGTGATGCCGATCGAAATGCTCTACGTAAAGATACAGGGAGCGTCACTGCTAGTCATAGTCTTCTCCTGCGCACTCAGTTTGGTGTGGTTTCACGATGTACGAAGCATACTGGAAGTTTTGGGATATGTATTAACGTATATGTCTCTGTGCTTCCTTATCGACAGACAAAGTGGAGGTAAGAGCCTAGTGAAGCGAGCTAAAGAGAAAGCCCGCAACACAAGCAAGAATTTGCAAGGAAAAACTGGAAGCGATACAGGATTACCGCAACCTATATAAGAACGACCCTCGGTTTCGAAGCCGAGGGTTTTTCATTTCTGTATTTTTACACCCAACCAAATACCGAGTAATCCCCCGATGAGGGCAAAAAGTATACTCGGCCCACCGAGTCCTGTAGGATCCCAGCCCAACAGTATCGGTGCATAGGCACCAATTGTACCGAAGATACCAGCCATCAATGTCAGAACGCCTTTACTCATGTTTCTATTCTACCCTTTTGTAATCGTTTGAGGAAAATAATTGGTACAAACGAAAATAAGGTTATGCACAGGGCAATCGTGGGAACGTGGAATAGAGTAGGGGACTTAACATTTTTTACCCCTGTGACGACTGTATCTTTTACTACAACGGTTTCGTCTAGTAGGGGAGAGATGCTCATGATCCTCGCCCGCTCTACTTTCGTCAGACTGGCTATGTTGTCACTGAGGGCGCTCATAGCTTCGCGAAAAGCCGGGTTTTGTAGGTAATAACTGGCACCTACTGTTTGTGGGTTCCGTAATTTACCACAGACAAATGCCGCTCCATTGATAGTTTCTCTGCGCCTAGCATATGCTGCTACGGCCAGACTGGCTCCGGCACTGGCAGCAACCAACGAAACCGTGCTGTCTTTGTTGTCGTCAATCAGACCTAGCAGACGGTCTAGTTTTTCAGCAAACGATTTATTGTCTACCCAATTGGTTTGAAACAAAATTGGCCGAACGCCAAATACTCGCCAGGTACTGACAGCAAATTTTTGAAATTTGACATTTCGGTCGTTTAGGCCGGTGATATAAATAACGACATGCTTTTGCCTACTCACCTTTAATACCATGGCCTTTTCTTTATTGCATCTACATTTTCTAAAACTATAACGGATGGGTGAGTGTAGAAAACGGATTGTCGAGTTTCTGGTGGGTGGATCAGTATTATTTCACGTTTTTTTGTGTCATCACCGATGGCAATACCAAATTCAGTAGCAGCACCCAGAATCGTGTCTTCGGCGAACAAAATTAGAACATCAGATTTTTTTACAGCGTTTACCATTTCGTCGGACAAAACTTGTGAATGATCAACATTATTTAAAAAAGGTTTTTTAACTTTTTTATTCCACCATTTAAGAGTTATTATGTGGCCACGGGCCTCTAACTGATCAGCCAGATTCGCTACATCTCCCTCACCCCAGCTAACTCTTCCAGCAATGTATATATTCATAATTTAATGGTAACAAAGATATATACCTTTCTACCAAGTGCCGAATAAAAACTCATGTATACTGACCATATGATTGAAAAAGAACTTGCACAGAAAAAAATATCTCTGGCTATAGACCAGCTTTCTGAGGGGGTTCGTAAAAACTACCCAGAGCACATGTATGAGCCCCAGCGGATCGAGATTGCGCAGCAATTAGCTATCAAAGAATATTACAAGCTACTACCCTTTTTATCATCTAAACAATTTGATCTTTTATATGATCAGATGCTGGAGTGGTTTGTTGGAAAAAACGAACTTGCACCAGTGCATGATTATTGGAACTTTGTTGGAAGTATGACAGAAACACTCAAACTAAAATCTAATGTTTTTTTCTTAACCTCAGAAAATGTATCCTGGAAACTACAAACTATTGATGTGAAAAATTTCTATCTTTACTGGGGTGTTGGTGACCTAAATAATAAAGGTGAAAAAGACGGCTCTTGGACGTATGATGACGTCAAACGAGAAGTGATTGATGACCCGGAAAGGTTTGCTATTAATAAGCGTATTTCTGACGAAAAATCCGCTGATACTCTAATCTCGAGAGATGATTATCCGATAATTGCACTTCGTAATCTTGATGGCACATACAAGCTGTTAGATGGTAACCGGCGTGTTATGAGGGCGTGGCTATATGATGTTAATACCCTGGAGGTATGGGTGGGAGAAGTTATTCGAGAACCTATAATTTATAACCACTGGGTAAGTCCGAGTTTTTTAAGGCGTATTTTAGCTGAGTACCAAATAAGTCCGACTCAAAAAGTCAAAGATTCAACTCGCTCCCAACTTGAAATTATTTTTAAAACATCAACAGTTGCAAAATATCATTTTAAAACACGATGCACACATTTACCGGGTGCCAGGGAAATTTCAAACGGTCTATTGTAAACATGAAAAACACCCACGCAAGGTGGGTATATTTCATGGTAGCAGCGACAAGAATTGAACTTGTGACCTCAGGCTTATGAGTCCTGCGCTCTAACCAACTGAGCTACGCTGCCTCGTTATGGGTCGAGGATGATTATAACAGATTGGGATAGCGGGCTAAAGCCCTTTTCCGCTTCAGCCATGCTCGAAGAAGTAAACTTCTGCGCGTGACTTTGCTACAACGAACCCTCGCTTTAAATTGCCTAGAAGGCAATTTGCTCGGGTACTAATCCGGAGCATGAAAAAAGCCGAGCAAATGCTCGACTGTTTTCATGGCGGAGGAGGAGGGATTCGAACCCTCGCACCAGGTTGCCCCGATCTAACGATTTAGCAAACCGTCCCCTTAAGCCACTTGGGTACCCCTCCGCGTACACAAGATTATACCACATGTATTAGGGGTGGGGGAGTGTCCCCTACCGCTGCCCTACTCTTCAATGTCTAAAATACCAACTTCTTGGTGACGTCGAGTTATAAAGCTCTGCAGCTGGTCGCTACTACGTGCTTGGTTCCATGTATCTAGCGCCAAAACTTCTGATAGAGTTACGGGCTCGATACCATCTGATGTCGTTTCCATTTTGTTTTCAACCTTTTTGTTTTATTTATTTGGTTATGTCTATATTCGCACATATTCGCCAAAAAGTCAATATGGTTATGGTTGTATTTTTGACTACCGTAAGCGTTTTGTGATAACATATGGGGTGAAAACTCTATAAAAAAGAAAAATAACAAAAATGATCAACATCTCCCCTATTTTAGTCATCGCATTTGCTGGCCTTTTGCATGCAAGTTTCCAGCTAGGCGTAGCTCTGCTGACTCTGCTGAGCGGACATTCGCTGGGATCGCACCGATCTTATCGCAAGCTAATGCGATTGAACTTTGCCTATCTTTTCGGAGCTAGTGTTGTAACTGTACTGCTGTTTAGCGGCCTGGCGTACTTTGCATTACTGGGCGCCAGCTCTTTCATGGAGCTACAATGGCTAGTGCCTGCCCTGTTGAATATGGTAATTGGTGCGAGTGTGATCATGTTTTACTATCGTCGCTCCAAGGGTACTGGGTTGTGGATACCACACAGCATGGCGGAATATTTGAGCAAAAGAACACAAAAGACAGATCACGTCGGTGAAGCATTCACCCTAGGTGCGGGCTCTGTCTTGGCTGAGTTACCATTTTTGATAGGACCTCTCAGTGTAGCCGTTCTGTACACCCTATCTATTGATGGGTCTGACATGCAATTTATCAGCGTATTGATATATTGTTTGATCGCTCTTTCACCACTGTTGATAATCGTGTCCCTGGTTGGATCGGGTAAAAAAATCAGCAAAATACAAAGATGGCGCGAAGACAACAAACTGTTTTTGCAGTATGCAGCCGGTAGCGGACTAGTTATATTGGGTGCATTTGTATTCGTCGACAAGTTCATGGGGGGCAACATATGAACTCGTATGTCGTAAAGAGTGGCGGCTTGCATGAGAGCGAGATATTTGACCCACTAAAACTGCATGGATCGCTAATGGCAGCCTGCCTAGCAGTCCGATCGCTCGAGGGTGAAGCCCATATGACTGCGCAAAAGATTACCGAGCGAGTAATAGATTGGTTAGACAATAAAACAGAGGTTACGACTGATGATGTGCGCAGAATTGCAGCGAACAGCCTGCAGACTTATCAGCCCGAAGCAGCCTACATGTATGAAACATATAAGGATATTTTGTAAGGAAAACAATGGCAAAAAAGATTTTTGATTATGACTTACTGGTAATTGGCTCTGGCGCTGGTGGCTCGATTGCCGCTAGTATAGTTGCCCGTCAAGGAAAAAGGGTTGCGCTAGTAGAAGCCGATGCACTAGGTGGTGACTCGGCAAACTTTGGTGATGTACCGACTGGCGCCATGCTCAATGTTGCTAGGATATTCAGCGAAGCAAAGGGCGCGGGCAAGTTCGGGATACGCTCAAACACCATCGGCTATAACTACCCGACCATCAGAGCCTGGAAGGAGAAGGTTGTTACTAGAACTGGCTCTGGCGGGGGTAAGAGATACTATCAATCGCTAGGCGTAACTGTTATACCTGGCTCTGCGCATTTCATCAGTCCACATGAGGTCAGCGTTAATCGTCGACATATTTCGGCCGAACATATATTGGTAGCAAGCGGTGCTGATTGGTCGCTACCAAAAATTACGGGCTTGGATAAAATAAAATATCTAACCCCTGCCAGTGCACTAGAGCTCATTCGCCCACCGAAAACTTTGTTTATCATCGGTGGCGGATCGGTTGGACTGGAATTTGCACGTTTGTTTAGCTCGTTCGGCAGCAAGGTCATAGTGGCAGACATTGCACCACGCCTGCTACCTCGCGAAGATCAAGAGGCTGGTGAACTAGCCGCGAAAGTATTGTCAGAACAATACGGAGTCAAGCCCCTAACAGAAACTAGAGTCGTGCGTGTTGCCAAAGAAGCCGTTGCTACGCGCGTGACCTTCCTGCGCGGTCGCGAAGAACACTCGGTCAAAGTTGAAGCCGTACTGCTAGCTGCTGGCAAAACTCCGCGAGTAGACATTGGTCTAGAAAACGCTGGTGTTGAATATTCGCCAAGCGGCATAGAAGTTAATAATCACTTGCAGACTAGCGCCAAGCATATATTTGCAGCTGGTGATGTGCTGGGCGGCTTTGGTCTAACTCACGTAGCCCTGATGGAGAGCCGGGTCATTGCGCATAACATTTTGAACAAAAACAAAGTTACACCGAGCTATCACAGCATTCCGCGTATAACCTACATCGATCCCGAGATCGCCTCTGTCGGTATGAGCGAAGACGATCTAATAAAGCGTGATCTGAAATATAACAAAGTCGTAGTGCCGTTAGGTATAGTTGGCCGTTCTGTTATAACCGACTCTCACGATGGCTTCGTCAAAATATTGGCTGACAAGAAAACTGGCCGTATACTGGGTGCAACCATTGCCGCCCCATCTGCCGGCGAGATGATCCACGAGCTAACATTGGCGATACAGCACAATCTAACCGCCAGTGATGTCGCCAACACCATGCACGCATTTCCATCGTGGAGTGAAGCTATTCGCGTGGCTTGTGCAAAGATATAAACAAAAAAACAACCTCGCCAGCATCATGCTAGCGAGGTTTGGTCCGTCACGGGAGACTTACATCTCCCAGACTTGCGCGATCCAGTCA
>JACPYF010000025.1 GCA_016196195.1 Candidatus Saccharimonadota bacterium
AAGCTCTATATTCCTCGTCGAGGCGTTACTCAATGGAATCAGGACATTATTGAAGCTATGATTACGATTATGTACAGTCGCTGTGATGTGGTGATTGCACTGAGCCGAAAGAGCAAAAAACAGTTAGAGAGCTGGATGGAGGGCGAAGATTATACTTATCCGATCGAGCTGTTGCCAACTGGCGTTGACGCGCTACCAGCTGCTACGGAGCCTTTGTTAGCAGCGTTTCGCGAAAAGTACGGCTTTGATGAGTCGGACGAGATCGTTACCTACGTCGGGCGCCTAGGTGCTGAAAAAAATCTAGACATTTTGATACCGATGATCGAAAAAGTGCTACAGGAACGTCCAAACGCCAAGCTACTATACGTTGGTGATTTTGAATATCGTGAAACATTGGAAAAATTGGCTAGTGAGTCTTCGGCCAGTGATCGCATAGTTTTCACTGGCGCCTTGCCGCGCGAGACACTCGGGACAATTTACGAGGCAAGCTCAGTATTTGTGTTCCCTTCTATGACTGATACGCAAGGACTTGTGTTGCACGAGGCTGCATTGGCCGGGCTGCCGATTGTTTTGACTGACAAAGACGTTAGCGAAGTTGTTCATGACGGCGAGAATGGTTATTATGCAGGCCTGGACTCTGACTCTATGGCTCAAAAGGTTGTTAGTATTTTGTCTGACAATGATCTGCGCTTGAAGTTCTCTGCCGCTAGCAAGGAGATCGCCGCCCGGTACACCGAGCGCGAGCAAACCGCCAAACTAGACGAGCTTTATAAACATGCAGTGCTAGGACATACAGAAAAACGCCGCACAGCTATGCAACGTTTATATAAAAAATTGTTAGCTATACGGCGTAATGTTGCCGATAAAATGAGCTTTGACGAATAAACTATGAAATGAACGAGACCCGTAACCGAGTGGCGCTTGTCCTTTGGGACTTGCGCTCGCAGCGACGCCTGTTGGCGGTCGAAGCGAGTTTTCCACTCGGTTACGGGTCGTTAGGCGCCTTGCGGCACCCCTTGCGCTCGTAGTGAGCGCTGCTGACATTCCGATCTGTGTGACCGTAGCCCCACAAGGGGCAGATCGGATATGACGCCACACCGAAGTGCTCGTCGACTTGCATCAATCTGCTACTCTGCGGAGGAGTCTTGCAGACTGAGTCAGCACAAGTGATCATTTCTTACTGACGGGATCCTTCCAGCAAGAAATTTGTAAGGTGCGGCCCGCACTACGAATGGGGAAGCTCGGACCCACTCTTGCGAGTTAATCGCAGTGCGGGCCGGTTGCTTGCTCACCATTCACGGGACTATGGCTTGGTCTCGTGTGGCGGACAGAAAACTAGGAGGTACTGCTCGTGAATCGCCCCTCTCCCTTTATCTTCTGTCGCTTGTAATATATCAAAATAACCCTGTTTTTACAAGGGTTATTTCGTGCTATTGAGCGGCTATTTTTTGGTTTTGCTGGTGCCGGCGTTTACTTCGTAGCTAGTGTTGGTGCTCTCGAAGAAATTGACTAGTTCTAACGTGTCATTGGCGGCGGCCATCCACTTGGCCGGGTTGCTGACCTTGTAGTGAGGCTCAAAGCCAAGCTCCTCTAGGCGTCGGTCAGCTAAATACTTTACATATTGGTTGATGTAATCGGCGTTTAAGCCCAATATCCCGTGGGGTAGTAGATCTTTGTTGTAGTCCTCTTCCATCTTTACGCCATCGATAATCATCTGCTTGATCTCGGCCGCGAAAGCTTCATCCTGAAGGTCTGGATTTTCGTCTAGAACGGTTAGTATCAGGTTGATGCCAAACTTTAGGTGCAGGCTCTCATCTCTAACGACCCAGTCGATTAGGCTGCCAAAGTTGCGTAGTAGGTTACGTTGGCGGAAACTGAGCGCTACCATGAATCCGCTATAGAACCACAGGCCTTCGAGGATAATATTGTAGGCTACAAGGTTGCGAACAAAATCTTTTTTACCTTCTGTGGTTGTGATGTCGACTTTTTCTTCGGTCATGCGTTTGATATATTTGACCTCAAAATCTTCTTTGGCGGCCATAGAAGGCACGTCAATATGAGCGTCATAGGCACTCTCGCGATCGAGGGGGAAGGTCTCGAGAACGTATTCGAATGACATGCAGTGGTTGGCTTCTTCCCACATTTGTTTGGCGATGTACATATGAGCTTCGGGTGCGTTGATGTAGGGGTAAACACCAAAGGCCAACGCTTTATTAACGATTAGTTCGTTTGGGTTAAAGTAGCTCATCAGGAATTGAACAGCATGACGCTCTTCGTCGGACATTTTTTTCCAGTCGGCTATATCTTGACCTAGCTGGATTTCGTTTGGAAACCATGTGTTGGCAACAGCTTGCTCGTACAGGTCATATGCCCATTGATAGCGGATTGGTTTTAGGCGTAGACCATCTTGTATGCCGGTGCCTAGTATTCCTTTTTGAGACATTACTGGCACCCTTCGCAGGCCAGATCGTCTTGTGGATCTACCAGAGACTGCATGTTGATGTTTGATGTGCTTTGGTTTTGTATGCCTTGTGCTTGCATCTCAGCCATAGCTTCCTGGATGATCTTCATACGAAGTTCGATTTCCTCGGCTGTTTCGTTTTGTGTGTTGCTCATATTCCCCCTTACCTATATTGTTTGTTAATTTTTACCTTGTTCTCGAGCCGAATCCAAATCCTTTTCCGGCCGAGCTGGTGCTCTTTATCGCTTCTGCTTTGTTGACTTTGGTTGTTGATTGTTCGGCCTGGTGACGTGGTTTGACATGTAGGTAATACGTCGTCTTTAGGCCTTTCTTCCATGCACTACTGTAAATGTCGACCATGTCGTCGATGTCGCGGGTTTCTAGGTACATATTGCGGCTAATTGCTTGGTCTACCCACTTTTGGGCTCGTCCGGCTACTTCGATGAAGGCATTTGGTGAGAGTTGGAAACTAGTTTTGTAGACTTCTTTGATGTGTTGAGGGATCTCTGGTATTTCGGTCAGATCGCCTTGCAATCGCAAAACGTCATCTTTTACTTCGTTCCAGAGGTTTAGTTCTTTTAGGTCGTTGACCAAGTTGACATTTACCTCTAGGAATTTGCCGTTTAGGGTTGAACGAGAGAAGATTTGTGAGAATTGTGGGTCCAAACCAGGTGTCGTACCGGCGATGTGGGCAATGTTAGCTGTCGGTGCGATGGCCATTAGCGTGGCGTTACGCATACCTTTTTTGACTTTCTTTCGTAGCTTGGTCCAGTCTAGGCGGGTTTTGCGGCTGATATCTATACTGATGCCGCGGTCGATACTGTCTATCTCGATTGTGTCTACCGGTACTAATCCCTTGCTCCAGCCAGAGCCTTTGAACATCGGGTATGAGCCGAGTTTTTTGGCTAGAACTGTAGATTCGTCTATAGCCTGGTAGCTGATGAACTCTGTCAATTGGTCGATCAGGTCATAGGCTTCTTCTGACTCGTAGCTATATCCTAGCTTTTCAGCAACATCTGTAAAGCCCATAACACCTAGGCCGATAGCACGGTTTCGTTGGTTGGAATTCATAGCTTCTTTGACCGGGGTGTTTGTGATATCAACTAGGTTGTCTAGCTGGCGCACTGCCGAGCGAGTGCTGGCCTCTAGTCGCTTCCAGTCAAAATCACGTTTTTCTGGCAAATAATGTGCTGAAAGATTAACGCTGATTAGGTTACATACTGCGATGTTGTCTTTGTCTTGCGGCAAGGTAATCTCGGTGCACAGGTTGGACAAGTGGATTGTGCCGGTGTTGTTGTTTAGGGCGCGAACATTGATTGTGTCCTTCCAGGTTAGCCATGGGTGGCTGGTTGCTTGCAGGACGATCAGTATTTGGCGGAACTGTTCGCGGGCTTTTGTTTTTTCAAAGTTGCGGATTTTGCCCTGGTCAGCCATTTCGATATATTCCACGTAGCGTTTGCTAAAATCACTGCCGTATAGTTCACACAAATCTGGTGTGTCGGCTGGGTCGAACAGATACCAGTCGTCATCGGTGTCTACGCGCTTCATAAACTCGTCGGAGATAAAGGCTGCGGTGTTGGCAAAGCGAGTTCGCAGGTATGGGTCGCCAGAGTTTTGTTTGAGGTCCAGAAAGTCTGGAAAGTTTAGGTGCCAGTTTTCCATATATAGTGCCGCGGCGCCCATCTTTTTGCCCTTACGGCTAACAGCGAATAGCGCCATGTCGATCATCTTCATAAACGGAATTGGTCCGGTAGATGTAGTATTAGTGGTTTTGACGGGGCTGCCGGCAGCTCGCAGCTTGTTCATACTGATACCTATTCCACCCGTACCCTTTGCGATCCACATACAATCACGTACGCTTTTGGCGATTGACTCCATGTCGTCGTCGACTTCTAGCAAGAAACAATTTGACAGCTGAGGGTGGGCTCCACCGGCGTTAACTCGGGTTGAGCCACCGGGTACATAGTCAAAATTGCTCATGTGCTCATAAAAATCTATTGCTGCTGCGGTGGGATCTTTTTCATTAAAACTCAGACCCATAGCTATTCGCATATGAGTATATTGAGGTACTTCGATAACACGTCCGCCTTGCTCGTGTTTTTTGAGTGCGTAACGGTTTTTGTTAGTTAAAACACCTAGGTATCGCATCAGGTGGTCGCGGCTAGGATCTATGGTCGCAGCTAGTTTTTTGAGGTCGAATACCTTTGGATCGGCCATTCGCTTGTCTAGTAGCTTGTCTTTTACACCTTCGCGTACGTACGCTGCGAATTTCTTTTGGTGTAGTTTGATTAATTCTTCGTCTGTGTCGTAGTCACCCAGTACGTTCTTGTATATGGTCTTTAGCAGTAAACGTGCTGCAATGGTGTCAAAATCAGGGTCGTCTTTGACGTTCTGTAGGGCTGCGTGGATAACCGCTTCGTCCAGTTGCGTGGTTGTAATACCATCAAATAATGTCAGACTCACTTCTGTGGCGACTTGGATGACTTTTGATATTTGATCATCAAGCCCGCGTGAAGCTTTTTCTAATGCTCGGTTGATTTTATCGGCGTTGTAAGGCTCCCGACTGCCATCGATTTTTGTGACCTGGATGTCCACTTTATTTATACCCTCCTGATTTTTGTATTAACACACCTGCCGTAACAGTGGTGGAAGACTTGGCTATACCCCTATAGTGCCTTCAGGCGAGATAGTTCATGTGTTTTATACATACTATATCTAGCGCTTATGTTCCATAGTAATACCCCACATATGCTATTGTCAACGCTTTTATGCTTTAGAATTTACAACGGCTTTACCTCTGAAAAGTGGGTAAAACTAAGATTTTATTGCTAGAGCGGCATCGATTTTTGGGCGGTCAAAGCCCAGGACTATTTCGCCCGATACGTCGCTAACGGGAACGCCGCGGAAGTTCTCACGACCACCTATACGCTCCATCAGGTCATTGTAGGCGGATTCGTCTTTCTCGATGTCTTTGGTGACGAATGTTACGTTCTTTTTCTGTAGGTATTGTTCGAGGCTGTGACAAAAACCACACCAGCTGGTGCTGTAGATTGTTACTTGTGGTTCTGCATCACTCATATGATTCATTATACCATCTGTAGACCTATATATTAAAAGGTTGTATAATAATTGTAATGAGAGAACTTGCACCACAACAAGACACCGTAGTTATGGTTGATGTACATGCACGATCACAACCTCTTGATAAAGTTACAAAAGAATACGGAAATAATGTCCGATATGTAGCTGGTGGCGACAGTATAGGTATAGGTCCCGATACAAAAGGTGTGCTCGACATTTCCAGTGAATTTAATATTCGCCTACTTCGTGGCAATTGGGAGCATCAAGTACTAGAAGGGTTGGTATTTCATGACCTAGAAAGGCGTAGAATGGCGCAGGAAATTAATCGACCACTTGACTATAAAGAGCTGCAAAAGATTGCTAAATCCTATGAGCTCAGCCCCAAGCTACCCAGAGAAGAGTTGATTATAAGGATAACAGAGAAGATGCAGGCATGTGGACACCTCAATATGCTAGCTCGTGCGGCTATGTATTATGAGACTGAAGGTGATGGCGGCTTTATTGTAGTTCATGCTGGCCTAACTAGTGAGGACTGGTCAAAGCAAAAGGATGACCTCGAAAAGGCAAAGGGTACATTTGATCAGCTACCCCAGATCTTTGATGACAGTAGATATACTCTGTCGAACAGAGCAGAAGCCTTCATTGCAACGGACAAGACTGTAATAACGGGGCATACTCATAGGATTCAGGGCGAGCGCACAACAGCTGATGGTAAACGCGTGCGACTGGCCAGTAATCAAGAGCTACTAGTTTGGCAAAGCTGGGACAAACAGATCAAATCATTTCAGTAATTTTGGCTTCGCAGAAAAATCAGCTATAATCAACCCAGTAATATATGAGTGGTAAAGAAAAAAAGGTTGAAGAATTGAGAGGTATGTTTATAACGTACTTGTTTGATATGTCATGGAAATTGGCGATTAGCTTCCTGACTCCTTTTTTTATTGCCCTATTTTTTGCCCATGGCAACAAAATGATCGTGTTAGCCGGTATCGGTATCGGTCTCGCCCTATCTGTAGTAGTCATATCTACAGAAATAAAACGCATCAACAAGGCGGTAGATAATGTTTAATATACTGGCCGCCAGCGGTCCGCAGATCGCAATCGCACCCGAAGAGTTGTTTCAGATTGGCGACGTAATGATCACGAACTCGATGCTATACGGCTGGGTTGTGGCCGTTTTTATGATTGTCTTTTTGTTTATCATTTCCCGAAAGATTACGGTTATGGGCAGCAAGGGCTTCTTTCCTCGAGCCGTCGAGGCGCTGACAGAGTTTATATATGATTTTGTGGTTAATAGTTTGGGCTCACGTGAGCGTGCCCGCAAGTATGCACCGTTCTTTACTGCACTGTTCTTTTTTGCATTGATCAACAACTGGATGGGACTACTGCCTATTGTTGGTCACGGAATCACCTATGGCGAAGCCCCGTTGCTACGACCGTTCACCGCAGACTTTAACGGTACGCTATCTATGGCTTTGGTAGCTATGGTACTGGTCCAGGTGTTTGCTATTCGCGAGTCTGGTGCAGTCGGTCATATTCGACACTTTTTCGCCGGTAACCTGCTCAATCCCCTCACCTATGTGATAGGACTGAGCGAAGTATTTACAGAGTTTACTAGGTTGTTTAGCCTGGGCCTTCGTTTGTTTTTAAATGTGGTCATCGGTGAAATACTAATTGCTATATTTGCCTACCTGGGTGGTATATTTGGCTTTGCTTCGGCCGTGCCATTCACCCTAGTTGAAGTGTTCGTCGGTTTGTTGCAAGCTTATATTTTCGTCCTGCTAACTGTTTCGTATTTGTCCATGGCGATTTCGCATGGAGACGATCACGAGGAGGCCGCGGTGAAAAGTTAAGGTGTAAACAAAGGTAATCTTTGTTATAATATAGAGTAATTAGTCAGTAAAATAAGAGATTTTGAAGGAGAAGTAAGTGGAATTATTTGCAAGCGAAACTATTAATACAGGTGTAATCGCCAAGGGTATCTTGGTTGGATTCGGTGGTATGGGCCCGGCAATTGCTATTGGTCTACTGGGCAGCAGCTACATGAACGCAGTTAGTCGCAACCCGGAATCATCAAAGTTTTTGGGTCAACTATTTGTTTTCGTTGGTATGGCTGAACTTTTCGGTCTAATTGCCTTCGCATCAATCTTTATCATCAGCTAAATTATTAAAAGGAATCAACTAAAGTGGTACATACGGTATTAACACAATTTGCTAGCGAGTCCGCTGCCTCATCTGGCGGTTTTGGCGCTTTGGGTTTAGACCTAAAAGCTTTTATCGTGCAGCTAGTCACTTTTTTGATAGTGTTTTACGTGCTAAAGAGATATGTCTTTGACTGGATCATCAAAACTTTGGACAAGCGTCAAAAGATCATCGAAGAGGGTGTGAAATCTGCTCAGGATATGACAGAGCAAAAAGACAAGCTAGAGAAAGAAGTCGCCAAGATCAAGTCTGACGCTAGAACGCAGGCCGATGAGATTTTGGCCCTGTCGCGCACACAGTCCGAGGAAATGATCGCAAAGGCTGGTGCAGATGCTAGCGAAAAGGCCGACAAGATGATCATTGAAGCCAAAAAGAAGATAGAGGAAGAAACAGATCGCTCACGACGCAGCCTGAAAAGCGAGATCGTTGCATTGGTTGTTGATACTACCGAAAAATTGATCGGCTCCAAAGTTGATGCAAATAAAGACAAAGCGCTAATCGAAGATGCCCTAAAGTCAGGAAGCGGTAAATAGTATGAGCGCGACAACTATCGCAGGATTGATCGACCAAGATGCATCTAGTCGCGGTATTGCAAAAAAGATTGCTAGCTACTTGATCGACACAAAACAAACCCTGAAGCTAGACTCGCTAATGCGCGATGTTATGAGTGTGCGCGAAGCAAAAGGTACATATGAAATAAATGTTTCGACTGCTCACCCGCTGACATCTGCACAGACCAGTAGCATCTCTGCGTATATCAAAAAACATTTTGATAACTGTAAAGACGTTATTATTCACCAAAAAGTCGACCCTACCCTGCTGGGCGGTGTCCGAATCGAATCTGCACATTACCTGATCGACAAGAGTGTGAAAAGCGAATTGAACTATATAAAATCGAGTATTGAAAAGTAAGGAAGGATAACATGAGCCAAGTATCAGTAAAAGAGCTGTCAGACGACATCAAAAAAGCCCTAGAGGACATCAAGGATCTACCTGATATTCAGGAGACCGGTGTTGTTACCCGTGTCGGCGACGGTATTGCTTGGATTTATGGACTTCGCTCTTGTGGTTCGAATGAGTTGCTAGAGATCGAGGGCGACAAAGGCAAGAAAGTTACAGCTTTTGCCCTGAACTTATCTGAAAACGAAATTGGCGCGGTGCTACTAGGCGATGAGCAATCTGTTTCTGCTGGTGCACGTGTGCGTTTGACTGGTGAACTGTTGAGTGTTCCTGTCGGCGCAGAGCTAGTTGGCCGTGTCGTCGATCCACTTGGTCGTCCGCTGGACGGCAAAGGCCCTATCAAAACTACAAAGCGAGGCTTGATCGAGAACCCAGCGCCTGGCGTGCTAGCCCGTAAAAGTGTCTTTGAGCCACTAATGACAGGTATCGTGGCCATCGATGCCATGGTGCCAATCGGTCGTGGCCAGCGTGAGCTGATCATTGGCGACCGCCAAACTGGTAAGACCGCTGTTGCGATCGACACTATGATCAACCAGCATCGCCAAAAAACTGGTGTTATCAATATTTATGTAGCGGTTGGCCAAAAAGCCAGTAAGGTAGCCAAGCTAGTAGATCGCCTGAGTAAAGAGGGCGTGATGGATCAAACCATCGTTGTTTCTACCTCGGCCGCCGATGCCGCTAGTTTGCAGTACCTAGCACCATATGCTGGAACCGCTATGGGCGAATTTTTCCGTGACAACAAGCAACACGCGCTTATCATTCACGATGATCTATCAAAACACGCTGCGGCTTATCGACAGATGAGTTTGTTACTTCGCCGCCCACCGGGGCGTGAAGCCTTTCCGGGTGATGTTTTCTATCTCCACTCTCGCCTGCTAGAACGTTCAGCGAAACTGTCCGACGAACTAGGCGGTGGTAGTTTGACTGCCCTGCCGATCATTGAAACTCAAGCTGGTGATGTGTCAGCCTACATTCCAACCAATGTTATTTCTATTACTGATGGCCAGATTTATTTAGAAACAAACCTATTCTACCAAGGTATTCGTCCAGCTATTTCAGTTGGTTTATCAGTATCACGTGTCGGTGGTGCTGCTCAGACCAAAGCTGTCAAAAGTGTTGCTAGCAGCCTACGTCTGAACTTGGCGCAGTTTAGAGAGCTTGCCGCATTTTCACAGTTCTCTACCGACCTAGATGCTGAAACAAAACACCGCATCGAGCGTGGACAACGGCTAACTGAGCTATTGAAACAGCCACAGTATTCACCGTATGCAGTTTGGGAGCAAACTGCCATGCTGCTATCTGCTACCGAAGGGTGCTTTGACAAAGTTCCGGTTGAAAAGATTGAAAAAGCCAAAGAAGCTCTGCTATCTCGTTTAAACTCAAAGCACAAAAAAGTTATGAGCGAACTCGATAAGGGCGACAAGCCGACTGATCTAATGAAGAAAACAATACTGGATATCGCCAAAGCAATTTCCGAGGAGTACAAATAATTAAATGTCAGCTGGCGTTACATCACTCAAGAGACGGATTGGCAGTGTCAAAAACACTCGCCAAATAACCAAAGCTATGGAGCTAGTTGCCGCTAGTAAAATGCGCCGTGCTCAGGAGTTTGCGATTAACTCTCGCCCATTCAAGGACGAAGCTCGTCTGCTAATTGGACAGCTGTCCAGCGTCTCTGACGTAAAGCTAGATAGTTTATTCAAAACCCGGCCAATCAAAACCGAACTGTTGATTGTTATCAGCAGTGATCGTGGTTTAGCCGGTGCTTATAACGCAAATGTTTTCAAAAGCCTGGTTGGCGTAGTCCAGGAAAACAAATCTAAAAAAGTCAGCACAAAGATCGTTACTATTGGTCGTCAGGCCGGTCAGTTTGTGGCAAAATTAGGCGGAGTTGACCATGCCAGCGCCCATTTGATGTTGGGCGATCACCCTAGCACCGATACTGTTGTAACTATTCTAGAGGAAACTATCAAAAAGTATTTGGGTGATGAGATCGATAGCGTCAAGGTTGTTTACACCCAGTTTGTATCCAGTATCCGCCAGGACGTCGTAGCCAACACATTGATACCGTACGTAATCGATCCAGATGACAAAAAAACCGAAGCAAAAGAGATGTCGCCTCTGGAAGTAGCCATATTTGAACCGTCAGTCGAAGCTATCATCAAGAGCACGGCCGAGCGATTGATTGAGGCACAGCTATGGCAAGCCTTGCTAGAGTCAGTAGCTAGCGAGCACAGTATGCGTATGATGGCTATGAAAAATGCTAGCGACAACGCGGCAGATATCATTGACGATTTGACGCTAGAGCTCAACACAGCTCGTCAGGCAGCGATCACGCAGGAAATGGCCGAGATTATTGGTGGCGCCGAAGCAGCAGTAAAAGTTTGATAACATGTAGGTAATAGGAGAAAATTTATGACCAAAGCAACAGAAAAAGTAAAAGGAAAAATCAGCCAAGTCGTTGGTGTCGTTGTTGATGTCGAGTTCGCTCACGACGCAATGCCAGCTATTTACGATGCCTTGAGTGTGCAACTACACGGCAAAGAACTATTGTTCGAAGTTGCCAGTCACCTGTCTGAAACTAGTGTTCGAGCAATTGCTTTGGGCTCGACCGATGGTTTAAAGCGTGGCGATGAAGTGATCGCGACTGGCTCGCCTATTCAGGTGCCTATCGGTGACTCGACTATGGGTCGCATGTTCAACGTTGTCGGCGAACCAATCGACGGTATGGACAACAAGTTTAGCAAGTTTGCTTCTATCCACCGCGATCCACCTACGCTAGAAGAGCAATCTGGTAAAACTGAAATCTTGGAAACCGGTATCAAGGTTATCGACCTAATTGCTCCTATGGCAAAGGGTGGAAAAGTAGGTTTATTTGGCGGCGCAGGTGTTGGTAAAACAGTTTTGATCCAAGAGCTGATCAACAACATTGCAAAATTCCACAGCGGTAACTCTGTTTTTGCTGGTGTTGGTGAGCGTACCCGTGAAGGTAACGACCTATATAACGAAATGAAAGAATCTGGCGTGTTAGACAAGACCAGCCTGGTCTTTGGGCAAATGAATGAACCACCCGGAGCGCGACTACGTGTTGGTCTAAGTGGCCTGACTATTGCTGAAGGTTTTCGTGATCAAGGGAAAGACGTATTGCTATTTATTGATAACATCTTCCGATTTACTCAGGCCGGTGCCGAGGTGTCTGCTCTGCTTGGTCGTTTGCCTAGCGCTGTTGGTTATCAGCCGAACCTAGCCCAAGAAATGGGTGGCCTGCAAGAGCGTATCACCAGTACGAAAACTGGTTCGATTACATCCGTACAGGCGATCTTTGTACCGGCAGATGACAACACTGACCCTGCTCCAGCTACCGCTTTTGCCCACCTGGATAGCACCATAGTCTTGAACCGTGCATTAACCGAGCTGGGCCTTTACCCTGCGGTTGACCCATTGGACAGCTCATCTACGCTACTCGACCCAGAGATTATTGGTGAAAAACATTATCGTGTGGCTCGTGAGATACAACGAGTACTTCAGCGTTACAAAGATTTACAAGATATCATCGCTATTCTGGGTATGGAAGAATTATCAGATGATGACAAATTGACCGTAGCACGTGCTCGAAAAATTCAAAGGTTCCTCACCCAGCCTTTCTTTGTTGCAGAAGGCTTCACCGGTAGCGCCGGTCAATACGTAAAGTTATCTGACACAATCGACGGATTCCAGGAAATTCTAGATGGCAAACATGACAGCAAGCCCGAGAGTGCATTCTACATGAAAGGCTCTATCAAAGACGTAAAATGATCAGGCTAAAGCTCATCACTCTAAATGGAATCAAAATAGACCGAGATGTCTATGAAGTTATGATTCCAACTACAGATGGCGAGATCGCTGTTTATGGCGGACATGCTCCCCTAGTCAGTGTTTTGGCTAACGGCATAATCCACATTCGCGATAACAAGAACATCAAAGATTCTGGTCGTGAGACAATTGCGGCATATGGCGGAACACTAAAAGTCCTCAACAACGAACTGATAATATTAGCGGACGAGATCGAAGATCCCGAACATGTGAAGGAAGAAGAAGTTGAGAAAGCATTGAAACGTGCCCACGAGCTCAAGAAGGCAGCCAAAGATAAAGTTTCTATAGATAAGGCACAGAGCCTAATAGACCGCCACACCGTACGGTTAAAGATAGCTGGCATGAAGCGACGGCATCACTAAACCATATATAGTGCTTGCATACCCTAACTATGCTATATTTGTAGTGTAATAGGAGAATCCAGTGGAAAGAATGCCTCCGCGTGCAGATCTAGGAAAATTGATTGATGCCAAGAAAGAATTGGACGGTCATACTAGCGATCATGCTGCATTGGATATTCATAGCGAAAAACACGAAAAACAAAGACAAGATGTCGTGGAAATCGGTAGCACTGTAGTAATCGAGCTACTAGGTGATAAGCCCGAGTATTTAACAGTAGTTGTTGTACCTAACAAAGATGAGTTTGCCGGTCAAGATGGACAAGTGCCAATAATTCCCGATTCGCCTATCGCAAAGGGTATCATTGGTAGAGTTGCTGGAGATGAAGAGATCTCTGTAAGTCCAACTGGTGGTAAAAAAATAAAAATTATTAGAGTTACAAACCCTGAGCAGCCAGAATAGTGCGAACCTCGTCTATATTTTTTGTTTGCATCAATTGGTGTCGCAACTCGCTGGCACCATCGAAATCACGAATATACACCTTGTAAAATCTCTTTAGGGTTTCGTATTTGCGTTTTTTATCGCCCCTTTCTTCGTATAGATCCAGGTGCAGATGTAACAGTTTTATTAATTCATCTTTACTGTGATTGCGCGGTTTGTTTTCAAACGCAAAAGGATTATGGAAGACTCCCCTACCTATCATGACTCCGTCGACTTTATATTTTTTAACAATTTCTAGGCCATGTTGACGATCCTCAATGTCGCCGTTTGCGACGATTAATGTTCGTGGTGCTATTCGATCACGCATAGTCACGATTTCTGGCAACAGCTCCCAGTGGGCTGGTACTTTACTCATCTCGCTTTTTGTACGTAGGTGTATTGTTAGTGCCGCCAAGTCCTGACTTAGTAAAAAGGCAAGCCAATCTTTGTATTCATCTATTTGTGAGTAGCCTAAACGAGCTTTGACACTAACAGGAAGACCGCTTTTTTTAGCGGCCGTTATGATTTTTGCCATCAGTGGCTGGTTTTTTATTAGAGCTGCACCACCACCAGATTTGATGGCTGACTTGTCAGGGCAGCCAGTATTGATATCAATAGAATCATAGCCTAGTTCTGCACAGTGGACTGCTAACTTTTCTATGTCATCCGGGTCTGATCCCCAAAGATGTGCGACGATTGGCTTCTCGTCGGTTTTGTCCAGTCTGCCCGCTACGGCTTTTTCACCTGCATTTACCCATCCGGTGGCATTCGTAAATTCAGTAAAGTACACATCGGGCGGCGATGCATTAGCAACGACATGACGAAAAACCACATCCGTCACCGCTTCCATTGGGGCAAGTACGAAAAATGGTTTATCTAGTTGCTGCCAAAAATTGTTCATGTTATCTCAGTATAGTTTAAAAAGCCTTAAAAAAAGAACTGCCCAGTCCCTGTATCTTACGCGATTGCCGTCTTTGCAGACGGTTCTCAGCGTTTATTAGATAAGGGACCGGGCGCTTTACCGCAGTTATAGGGTGACCTGTCATGCCTTGCTCGCTTGGCGAGCGGGCGCGAGGTCTCCTCCCCACCGGAACGTTTTCCTAACTCCCCCCGAAGTAACGTTCTGGCTAACTGGCGGTTTCGCGGTCGTGGCTTTTTACGGCCAGACGCGAATCTGGTAACGAAAGAGTATGACTGGCGAGCCACGTTGAAGGGCTCAAGCCTGTTCTCCTTGCTTCGACATCACCGTTGCGAAGCTACTCTTGTTGTTACCAAACTTGTTTGGTTGCTTGTCTTTTCTGCTGCATGGGCGCGAGTATGAAAAGACATAAGGTGCTTGAGGGCGAATACAATATTAGCACACGCCTAGCTGGAAAGCAAGTCTTTTTCGAACTTTAATATGCCTTTGTAGTTTTGTTCGTATTCGGAGGTGTCAATAAATTCCCCGTTAATAATATTTTTCCAAACGGCTTTTATTGATAGAACATTAGCTGTTGTTTGTATTTATGAAGTTTTATTTTTTCAAAGTCCGTAGCACCCTTCCAATCCATAGCCGGCTTGCCAGTCTTGTAGTCTATAACGGAAATTGTTTTATTCTTTATGTCGACACTCATGACATCAATTACTCCGGTTAGCCTTGTATCGTCTATTGTTGAACCTTGTTTTGAAAAATCAAATTCTACCTCTTGGTCTGGCGCGAACCTTTCGTAAGATCCGTCCAAGAACGAACGCAGTGCGTCGCTTCCTTTTTGCAGCTGATGATTAAAGTCATGCTCGGGTAGGCGATTTAGTTTTAGATAATGCTCAAAGTCACCTACTACATCCTCGATCGGACGCTTTTCTCCAGTAACGCGAAGGTGTTGATGAGCTTTCTGCAGGGCCTTATGGACGCTAGATCCCATGGCAGCGCTAGGTGAAATGCTCTGTGGAAAGTGTAAAAGGTTGTTGATCAAAAAGCCCATGGGTCCACCGTTGCTAACATCAATAAAATTGTTGAGATGGGTCGCGCTAAGTCTGTAATTCCTTAGTTGTCCCACCAGTAACTCTCGTAGTGTATGATCGCTAGTAAAATCAAATCCAGTTTGCCAGTTGTACTCCGCTGATTCTAGGTCTTCGGCTCGTACTTTAACTGCTTTTTTAGTTTGCCAATCTTGCTCGCTTAAAAAGTCAGCTTTTAGTAGGGTTTTACCTGCTAAGCTTTGATCTGATGCAGAAATATACAAGTTCTTTTTTGCCCGGGTCATGGCAACAAAAAATAACCGCAGTTTGTCGTCGTGGCTATCGCCGGCTTGCCCGATAGGTACGTTTTCTGGGTAACTCAATCTACCGCTGTATCCTCGACTTTTACTGCCCCACGTATTATCACTGGCGCTTAGTATATAGACCGACTCAAACTCTAGCCCTTTAGATTTGTGTGCAGTCATCACCTGTACAGCGTCATCTATAGTTTCTGCGCTGTAATGATTCTTCAGGCTGATACCGGCGCTTATCGCCAGATCAATATAATCAACAAAGTCATCAATATGTAGCTGGCTCTGGGGCCTGTACTCGCGAATATTAGTCCGTATGGTTGCTAGTGATTGCAGAAAAACAATATAATCGCTAGGATTTTTTGCCAAGTTTTTGTCAGCGAAAAAGTATTGTTTTAAAGGCGACGAATAACCTTCGATACTTTCTGTCCCAAATAGAATATCGATCATAGTTTCTACTGGCGTATTAGGTGATAGTTTGGCTGCATCGAGCAGCCAATTAGCTATTTTGGACAGTTTGCCTTTTTGTTCTAGCATTGTCTCTAGCCATACAGAACGCTCCTTGTATGCAGCTAGGCTGAGCTGCCAAAGCTCCTTGGTATCGATCTCAAAGGCTGGATGCGACAAAACTTCTGGTAGTAGTTCATTGGCACGATCTATATTGCCACTATTGATGTCTACTACCAGACGAGCTAAAAGCGCTAGGATGTCAACAGGTGGGCTGTCTAGGACATTTTCGTCATGTTCGTAGCTAACCTTTATACCCTGATGGTGCAAGTATGGCAAAAAAGCCATGATGTCCTTTTTGTTTCTGGCTAGTATGGCAATCTCACTTGGTTTTTGTCCCGATTTCACCGCCTGCTTTATGGCTTTTGCTGTGGATGAAAATTCTGCTGCCTGTGTGTCAAAGAAATCATAACTAACCGACCTGGAGTCACCTTTTTGCTGCGCAACCAAGCTTTTGTCTATTGAATTCAGCTGATTTTCTAGTCGATCCAACCCCTGACCGATAACCTGTCGAGAAGAATCCAATATTGTTCCCGTACTTCGGTAATTTTGTTTTAGTGTTATCAACTCTGGTTTTTGCAACAACTTCTCAAAGCCCAGGATATTGCTGATCTCGGCGCCCTGAAAGCCGTAGATCGCTTGATCGTCGTCGCCCACTACCATAATGTTTGGTGAGTCCCCGGTTGGTAAAGAAATTAAACTTTGCAGTATACGCATCTGCGCACCGTTTGTATCCTGAAATTCATCCACCATTATGTATTGGTATTTTTCCTGTAGGTTTAGCCTTAGGTCGTGGAATACTTCTAGCGCATGCACTACTCGCAGAATCATATCGTCGTAATCATATAGGTGTAAACTTTGCATTGATGTCAGATATTCTTGGTATATCACACTGGCTGCGTTTAATTGTTCAAAACGCTTTTTGTTTTTAAATACAAAATCACCATTAGCATTTTTTTCTAGCCATTGATCTTTCCAGGCGGTTATAGCATTTGTCTTACCAGTGTTGGACGCTTCATCAGTAGCCGCGCTAAGCTTTTGCAAGCATATTTCATGCAACGATATGATATTTGGTACGTTAGTAGGCTCACTATCATACTTGGACAAACTGGCTGTTAGCTTTTTCATTTTAGGTATGATTGTTTTGTCTACTTTGTTCGGCCAAAAATCTTGTACTATAGGCTCGGCGTAATCTATAAATTCTACAGAGTGCTGTGCTACGCGTTGTATCTCGTCGGGGGTCAGGCCTGCACGTTTAAAGTCAGATATGCTGGCCTGTACTTTTTTCATATAGCTATACTCGTTGCCCATTTTTGAACTCAGTGGATTGTTATGAGGCAAATTACGAAAGATACCGTGCAGTATTTCGTACGTCGACAGTTCGTCGGCAGGGCGAAAGTCAGCTCCGCTATAAAAATAATCGGAATTGTTATTTATTATTTCACTGCCAAAGCCATGGAAGGTCTGGATGGCTACCTTGTAGGCGTCTTGTCCTATCAGGTTAATCAGCCGTTCGCGCATTGCCCGCACGCCGCTTTCTGTATAGGTCAGGCACAGTATATTGCTAGGGTTCATGTCTGTTCTACGCAATATATTAGCCGCACGCATACTCAGTAGTTCGGTTTTACCCGTGCCTGGTCCGGCAATAACCATCACAGGGCCATCTATGTGGTCTACAGCTTGCTTTTGTGCAGCATTTAACGCCTGATAGCGTTTTTTGTACTCTAACATTACACTTTATTATATACTAGTAGTATGCAGACAACCTATGACGGTCTAGCGCTCGAAGGACTAGCACGCGAAAAATTTGGGCTAGTCGTCGACGTAAAGCAGGTTTTACTTGCCGACGCCCCAGTTAGCCATACATCTACAGCTTCAGTTTTTTTGACCAAAAACAAACAATTATATGTTTTTGTAACTGGGCAAGCTCGTCTAAATCTAGGTGATATTCGTAAAATTATTACTCGTATGGGGCTAAAGGCAGAACTCTTTTTGCCGCCACGTGGCGAAATAGACTATTTCAATGAATTTGCACGTGAGCGTTTCAAGGAAGTGTATCCGGGGCGTTCAAATGTTAGCGATTCAGACCTGGCGTATTACAAGACACTGACTCCGTACCGCCCTGCATTGGTGCAGATCGCCGAGGTCAAGGACGGACATATTTACCAATTTGATACAGATAGCGCCGACGGGTGGCGTTCGGCGCTATCATTTAGCTATCGACGGATAAAGACTAGTTAGCCTTTTAGAGCTTCAGGTTTGTCAGTCGAAGATTTCTTTGTACTTTTGGTTGCGTAACGGTCGCGAATTTGGAATAACAAGTAAAGGCCAATTGCAGTTCCAACAAGGCTGCTGAGCAGGCTACCAACGCCACGGTATCCGATAAACACCTGGGATACACCATACACAAGGTTGATAATTGTTGATAGGAACAATAGATCCCAACCTCTTTTTAGTTTTTTAGTTAGCGGTGAAAATGCCATAAAGAATATGACAGCATCCACTACTAGCAGTGCGATACCTGCATATGCAGCTATGAGACTAAGCCCAGTGTAGCCAGTGCCTGTGACGTAGCCAGCATATGTTATAACTGCACTCGCTGCTGTTACTAGGCCGAACAAACCTACCGCAGCTAGTAGCTGTAATACACCCAATGCCAACGCAATGTATGGCCAGTATTGCACCAACGCGTCTTTGAACCCTTTTGGTAATTCCGGCAAGTCTTTGAACAACGGTGCCAATTGATTTTCTAAATTCCTTAACGCTCCCATGGATTTTCTCCCCATTTAAAATATACTTTCAGCATACCTCTAGCCCAGGCTTATGGCAAGCTTGTAATATCTTTATGAATGTTTCTTGACGATATTCCTGATCGTTATCGTGGTAGAGATCTCTTCGCTAAAACGAGGAATGATTTTTAGCTGCGTACCCTGCTCTTGCAACCATGCTCGTTCCTGCTCCCAAACATCATCAGCGGTTATAAATACATTGGGTTTGAGATCTTTTAGTACCCCATAGCCAATGAACTCGTATTTTGATCGCTCGGGCGATATAAAACTACAATCTACATACCGCAGTGCATCGATTACTGCAATCCTGGTTTCTTGATCATGTGCGGGCCTGGTTTCGCCTTTGCGATGTTTGACCCTGCTGTCTGGTGTCACGCCGACAACTACCAACCCTTTATCGCCTGCTGTGGCACGAAGCTCCTTTAGAACATCTAGATGGCCTAGGTGTAGTAAATCAAATACTCCGCCGCAGTAGACTATTTTTTCGTTTTCGTGCTTTTTTCGAAATTCTGTCAACTCGGAAGCTTTGATAATCATATTATGGAAAATTATAGCATGAAAAAAGACCAGTTATACTGATCTATCTTCATGGCTGGGGTGGAGGGATTCGAACCCCCGAATGTCGGCACCAAAAACCGATGCCTTACCACTTGGCCACACCCCATCGGTGCGTTATCAAATTATATCATATCACCCCTGAAGCTGGTATACTAAAGATAGATTAGTAAAAGGGGGTTTATATGTTCAAGTTACCAGAATTAGATTATGAATACGGAGCTTTGAGCCCTGCGATTAGCGCTGATATAATGCAGCTACATCATAGCAAACACCATCAAACGTATGTCGACAAGCTAAATGCCGCGCTAGAAAAATACCCGGATTTGCAAAACCAACCTATCGAAGACCTGCTGCAAACTTTAGATGAACTGCCAGAAGACATACGCACTGCAGTTCGTAACAACGGTGGCGGTCACTACAACCATTCCTTGTTTTGGAAGGTTATGACACCAGGAGGCAGCCAACCGACAACTGAACTTTTAGGCAAGATCAACCAAGAATACGGAGATCTTGAAACTTTTAAAAGTAACTTTACACAAGCTGCACTAGGCGTATTTGGTAGCGGCTGGGTTTGGCTACTTCCTGATATGTCGATTACCACAACACCGAATCAGGATTCGCCGATATCTGAGGGTGTTGTTCCATTACTAGGTCTAGACGTCTGGGAGCATGCGTATTACTTGGATTACAAGAATGTTCGCCCCGACTATATAAAGGCTTGGTGGGGTGTGGTCAACTGGTCGAAAGTTTCTGAGCTCGCCCAGAAAAGTTAGCTGCGAATTCCTATGATGCACTCACGATAGGTAGATGTCTGGCGTGTATATGTAGCACTACTGTTAAATACTAGGTTTGAGCCAGAGAGCGTCATGACATCTTTTGACCCACACGGCATGTTGGTCGCTATGTAATATATCAAAAAGCCTTTACCGGTTAGTGATGAGTCGGTGCTCGTGTATTTACCACCTGCGACGTTTGAGATGTATGCCGGTCCAACTACGGGTATGGTAGATGAACTTTTACAGGGCCCGAGATTATCCATAAATCCACTGACACAATCCGTAAATGTTTTGACGGTTGGAAATTTTGGTGCGCTATTGTTGATGTATTTTGATATTTTTGCGTCGGTTGTAGTTGTCGACCAGTTATGAGACCCTCCGGCTTCTGGATTCGTTATACAGT
>JACPYF010000027.1 GCA_016196195.1 Candidatus Saccharimonadota bacterium
AATAAGAGTTATACTTTTCATCATCAAAATCTACATGCTCCTCTTCGTCCACTTTCGGTTGCATCAACCAAAGCGCAATTCTTCGAGCATGTTCGACATTACTCGTCTCAATAATTAGAGAAACAAGCTTAGAATATTGCGGTTGAGCGACAATCGTCTCAACAACCGAACTATCCAAATCCATACTTTTAAATTCTTCGCGATATTCGTTAGGTAATTTGGGAAGTTCGCTTTTTGCGTTGTCGACCTGTTCGGGGGTCAAGACAATTGGCGGCAAATCTGGATCGGGCATGTAGCGATAATCCGGTGCGTTTTCTTTGCTACGCTGTGTAAAGGTTTTTTGCTTGGCGTCGTCCCAGCCACGGGTTTCTTGCTCGACTGTTTTGCCACTCTCTAGAATATCAATTTGTCGTTTGGTCTCAAACTCGACAACTTTTTCTACAGCCTTAAAGGAGTTTAGGTTTTTTACCTCAGCACGTTTACCTAGCTCGCTAGCGCCTTCGTGTGCGACAGAGATGTTAACGTCAAAACGCATATTGCCGTGATACAAATCACCATGCGTTGCGCCGACGTATGTCATCAACAAATATAGTTCTTGGGCGTAAGCCTTGGCTTGCTTGGCGCTGTGAATATCAGGCTCGGACACTATTTCGATCAGCGGCGTACCTACGCGGTTCAAATCAACCAAACTGTGGTCGCCGTGATGAGTTAGTTTACCAGCATCGGCTTCTAGATGAGCGTGATGTATACGTACATCAAAACTTTCGCCGTCTAGCGGAACGCTAACATTGCCAGCCAGAATAATTGGCTCGTAAAGTTGGGTAATCTGGTAGCCATTTGGTAAATCAGGGTAGAAATAATGTTTTCGGTCAAAACGACTAGTCATAGCGATCTCACTACCCAACGCCAATCCAGCCTTGATAGCTAGTTCAACTGCGCCGTGGTTTAAAACCGGTAACATGCCAGGCAGGCCGTAGTCGATTGGTGAAACAACACTGTTTGGGGCTTCGTCACGGGCGTCGTTATTGGCACCGCTGAACAGCTTGGTTTTGGTAGCTAGCTGTACGTGGCATTCTATACCAATGGTCGGGACAAACTTGGTCATAGGGCACCCAAATCTTTCAAGCCTTTTTTGAAAGCTTTTAGTGCGTACCTAGCCGTCTTTGGCTTTATGGAAACATCTGGTTCATGAGCAATTTGGTTACGTAGCTTGTGCGCAGCCCAAACGGCGTTGTTGTTTGTAAATATAGTGCGTGCACTCTTCATACGCTCACCCATAGTTTCACCAGATAATCCACGAGCTTTTAAAGCTGCGTCCAGTAACTTGTCAGCGTTTAGTATAGCCAAGTGGCCCGATGCCTCGTCGTCGATCATACTTCCTTCTATCTTCAGCCATTTACAGCGAAATTCTTCTACGTCTAGACCCGGAACTCTTTTGCGAGTAGCAGCCATGACAGCGAGCATAATAAACCCAACAATAATAATACCGATAACCATGATGATGACAACGCTATTCATTATTCGCCTCCATTGAGCGCGCTAGAGCGAGCAGGGCAGCATCAGACTTTAACTGGCCTATCAGCTGTACGCCGACTGGCAGACCTTCAGCCGTTTCACCTGCAGGTACACTGATCGCCGGAACGCCGGCTAGATTAGCTGGGGTAGTCATGACATCTGTCATATACATCTTTAGAGGATCGTCAGTGTTCTCGCCAAGCTTGAATGCAACTGTTGGAGTAACGGGACCGATCAAGACATCGTACTTTTCAAACAATCCATTGAACTGCTGGATCAGTAGCGTGCGAGCGCGAGCGGCTTGGTTGTAGTAGGCGTCATAGTAACCACTAGACAGCACATAGCTACCAATCAGAATACGCCGTTTGTTTTCTGGCTCAAACCCCTGATCACGACTCTTGCCATATAATTCCCCTAGGTCTTTTGCACCCGCCCGAACTCCGTACCGTATACCATCGTAACGTGCTAGGTTTGAACTGACTTCGGCAGGGACTATTATGTAATACATAGCTAGGCACATTGGTGCTAATGGCAGGCTGACTTCTTCTACCGAATGTCCGGCCGTACGCAATTTTTCTATATAGTCATTTGTGATTTTTAACACTTCTGGCTCTACGCCATCACTCATGAGCTCTTTTACTATTCCGACCTTTTGCTTTTTAACCTGTTCGGTTTGAGGTTTGAAAAAGTCAGGTAAGGTTGTTGCGTCGTAATCGTCTTTACCGGCCAGTACATCCATCACTAGCTCGGCATCGGCAATGTTTTTTGTAATTGGGCCGATCACGTCGGTACTGCTAGCCATGGCAACAACACCAAAGCGACTGACAGTTCCATAGGTAGGCTTGACGCCGACTACACCGTTAAAACTAGCTGGCTGACGGATAGAACCGCCTGTGTCGCTACCTAGTGTGAATGGTACGATATCTAGCGCTACAGCAACGGCAGATCCGCCAGATGAGCCGCCAGCGACTCGTGCTGTATCGACAGCATTTTTGGTTGGACCGTAAGCCGAGTTTTCGGTACTACCACCATGGGCAAATGCGTCTAGGTTGGCTTTGCCTATACAGATTGCGCCCTCGGCCTCTAACTTCTCGACCGCAGTGGCCTGAATTGGAGCCTCGAAATTACCTAAAATCTTACTTGCAGCAGTAGTTGGTGAACCAAATGTCAAAAAGTTGTCCTTTGCGACAAAGGGAACACCTGCTAATCGGCCGGCGTTTTCGCCCTTTTTTATGCGAGAATCAATTTCATCGGCACGTTTTAGCGCTCTTTCATTTGTTAAGCTCAGAATCGCGTTGAAATCCTTTTTGTCATTAGCACGTTTTAGCGCCTCTTCAACTTGAGCTTTTGCACTAGACGAACCTGAAGCAACTGCGTCGACGATGTTTTGAATGTTAGACATTAGATAACCTTTGGTACCTTGATTTGATGTTCCGATTGCTCGGGCGCTGTGGCTAGTAATTGCTCGCGACTAACACCATAATCTATCACTTCGTCCGCACGATCAATATTTTCAAGGCCATTAACTTGATATGTCGGGTCAACACCGGTTGTATCTAACGTGCTAAGTTGACTAACGTAATTTAGGATGTTTTCTAGATCAGCCTGCATAGACACGACTTCGTCGTCGGTCAGAGTAATGTTACTGAGGGATGCTAAATGCACAACCTCGTCTTTTGAGATGCTCGCCATTGATGATCATTATACCAAAGATTACCGAGGTGTAACTACTTGACAAATATGATTTATATTGCTATATTATGGTTACTCTTCATACTTTTTGAAATCTATAGAAAGGTGGTGTGGAGATGCAAGGGTTTACACCAAAATGGGTACTTACTGCCTTCGTAGTTCTTACTGCATTAACAGCAATTGGATTTTCACTTGCCGCTAACGCCAACAAGAACAAGCCCGACACGAAGACAGAGCTGCAAAACATGGGATTCGTATTCGTGGAGCTAGAGAATGATCGCTATGCCCACGTCGTCGTTCCCGGTGTCACGGGCACATGTCGTATCGACGTCTTCAAGGACTACGATGTGTGGACGCTATACAAGCCCACTCTCAACGACGAGAAGCCCGTTATCACAAGCGCAAAGCAAGCGAAGACACTTCCGGTAGTCAAGCAGTGGTGCGGACTACCGAAACAGTAGTAGAGCGATCTACTACACCCGTCCCGGCGGCCAATATGGCTGTCGGGACTTTTCTTTTACATTTTTGCTTTTATTTCATTAATCGAATCGCGCAGTTCGGCAGCTTTTTCAAATTCTAGGTTGGCGCTGGCGAGCTCCATTTGCCCGGTTAGCTCTTTCAGTAGATGCGGGTACTCGTCCTTTGGTATCTTGCTGAGTTTGAGAGTTGGACCTTTGTCTTTTTCGGGTATGATGGCGCGCAAGCCTTCGCTAATTTCTTTGGCAATGCTTTCTGGTGTGATGTTATGCTGCGTATTGTAATCTTCCTGGATCTTGCGACGACGATTTGTCTCGCCAATGGCCTTTTTCATAGAATCAGTTTCGTGGTCGGCGTACATTATGACTTTGCCGTCAAGGTGCCTGGCCGCGCGACCAACGGTTTGTATCAATGCACTGGCGCTACGTAGGAAGCCTTCTTTGTCAGCATCTATAATCGCCACTAGGCTAACTTCTGGCAAGTCTAGTCCTTCACGAAGCAAGTTAATGCCGACTAGTACATCGAATTCACCTAGACGTAGTGATTTCAAGATATCGCCGCGCTCTAATGTGTCGATATCACTGTGGATGTAGGCTACCTTAATACCGAGCTCTTCTAAGTGAGTAGTTAGATCTTCTGCCATGCGTTTTGTTAACGTAGTTACCAACACACGCTGATGGCTGGCTGTACGGTCTCGGATCTCGGCTATCAAATCATCGACTTGCCCTTCGGACGGTCGAATGTCTATCACAGGATCTAACAAACCTGTCGGCCGAATCACCTGTTGGGCTGGCGGCGGTGAATGTTCTAGTTCGTAGTCTGCAGGTGTGGCAGATACATAGATCGCCTGATTGATATGATCGTTAAATTCATCAAAACGCAGTGGGCGGTTGTCGAGTGCGCTGGGCATGCGAAATCCATGTTCAACCAATGTTTCCTTGCGAGCACGATCACCGTTGTACATACCACGGACTTGCGGCAAACTCATGTGTGATTCGTCGACTAGTAACAGCCAATCGTCAGGAAAGTAATCTATTAACGTTGCAGGTTGTGCACCCGGTTCGCGGTCGGTTAAATAACGTGAATAGTTTTCGATGCCTTTTACAAAACCTGTTTCTTCTAACATTTCAATATCGTATTTTGTCCGCTGGGTTAGTCGCTGAGCTTCTAGGAACTTACCTGCTTTCTCAAAGAACCCTACACGCTGTTCGAATTCTTTTTTGATACCTGTGATGGCGTGCTGTAACTTTTCTTTTGGCGTAACATAGTGAGAACTTGGGAAAATATGAACTTCATGCGGCTTTCGTAATATCTCCCCAGTTAGAGGGTTGATTTCGCTGATATTTTCGACATCATCACCAAAAAATTCTATACGGTAGGCGTTGTCGCCACCAGCTGGAAAGACATCGATGATATCGCCACGTTGACGAAATGTACCTCGGTGAAAATCAACGTCATTACGTTGGTATTGAATGTCTGTTAGGTGTCGCACAAATTTATCTAATGAACGTTTTTCACCTTTTTTTACAACTACCGACATTTGGTTATAGGCCTCTGGCGAACCTATGCCGTAGATACAACTAACGCTGGCTACGATGATAACATCGCGGCGAGTTAGAAGCGCAGAGGTTGCGGCGTGGCGAAGCTTGTCGATCTCTTCGTTGATCTTGCTGTCTTTTTCTATGTAGACATCGCGGCTAGCTATGTAAGCTTCGGGCTGATAGTAGTCAAAGTAACTAACAAAGTAATGCACTTCGTTCTCTGGGAAATATGCCTTGAACTCGCTATACAGCTGCGCTGCCAAGGTTTTGTTGTGCGCCAGGACCAAAGTAGGTACTTGACGGTTTGCAATGATGTTTGCCATCGTAAAGGTCTTGCCACTGCCTGTTACACCTAGTAGGGTTTGTTCGCGCTCGACCTTTTCTAAACCATCGATCAACTGAGCAATAGCCGTTGGCTGATCGCCCGTTGGCTGGTAGTTGGTCTTGAGCTTGAACCTTGTCATCCCTCTATTGTATCAACAATCAGGATTTGTTATTAGCCAGCTGATTTTTTCTTTGGCCTCTCTTCTAGAGATTTGAGCATGTCTTTGAAATCAACGTATTTTTTGTCTAGCTCTTTTACAACACGATCAACCAAACGAGCAGGATCTGTGTCGTATATGATGTCTTTGCTATTTGGAGTCGGGATTTTCTCTACTAGGTGCGGCAAAAAGTCCGCCAGACCGCCACTACCTAGCAGCACCGCGCAGACCTTGTGACTCTCGACGGCGGTAGAAAATTCGTGCAAACTACCCATTCGCCCACCAACAGTTATAACGGCGTCGGAACTACGCACCAAATATACATCACGACCGACATAATCCATGCTGGTGAAATTGATGTAGTCGAATTCTTCTACGGGCAAACGATAAGATTTTAGGTGCTCGCGAATACTAGCAGCTGGGCTAAAACCAATCGACAAGCCGCCATTTTCTTTAGCTCCACGTGCTGCGTACTGCGGCAAGCCAATAGTTGCACCAGTGGTTAGGGTATGGCCTTGCTTGGCTATTTCAGCACCCAATTGATACGCCAAATGATGAGCAGAATTTACAGTTTCACCCGCCGCCGCTCCGCTAACACATATCTGATATTTACTCATACTAGACTTTTCCTGCCTTTAGCTTTTCTGGTGCTATCATATCATTGTCTAGCTGACGTAGTATCTGGTGCTCGAGGTTTGGCATGCCCATATACCTGGCAAACAATTCGTTCCATAGGCTTTCGCGAAAGTGATAGACGTAACGATCTTCGTAACTGATTTCATTTGAATAGCTAAGGGCAACGTCAACAAAATTTAGAGTCACCGGTTTGCCGTCAAAATTCATACCAACCCAATCGCGATCTTTCCAAAACTCCATTTCCGGATCTATTTCATATAACAAATGCTCTGCCCGTCGCCAGTGGAGGTCTTCGGGCTGAACATGTGGCTCGAATGCCTCTAGATGTGACTCGTCTTTAAGCTTGCCAAAATATCGCTGAATGACGCGCCAGTGAACGTGCTGGCCGGCCATTTGCGCAGCTTTGCCCGGATCTGCGATCAACGTCTCCATTACAGTTTCCCCAAAATGTTTCGAAGTCTTGGACTTTAACTTAAAGAAAGTAGAGTACAATTTAACTTCGTTTAGATAGTGGAATAACAGAGGTAGAGTCTTGAGCGTTAGTCCTTTGATACGTTCGGCTTTCATAGGAACAACCACAATGACACCAAGCTCTTTGGTATGGGTTACGTTGTGTAGTTTTTTTTGTACGAAATGTTCGGCTAGATCAACGTATTTGTCGTGGTCCATGACGACTATTTCGATATCACGCTCTTCGTAATCCTCGGCAGTCACGGTTTTGAATAGTTCGTCATATTCATTTAACCATTCTGGCCCTTCAGAAAAACGCAGTGCTGTGTACATCTCAGAAAAGTTCTCGCCCTTGAAGAGATCTTCGATATTGCCATAGCCCAAACGCTCCATTAGCTTTTGTGGCGGCATTTGCCGAAGTAGATCTTTGGCTTTGGAGTGTTTGAGAACAAAGACTTTGCGATTGAATTTTACCTTATTTGCGGCGGCGACCAAGTATGGAACGATATGCCGCACATCATCAGAGTCTTTGCCGCCAACTATACGAGTAACCCGTTCGTTGTCTGTTGCAATGCGAGCTAGCAGAGCCTGGTATAGCTCTTTGCCCGTGGTATTTTTGTGATCTAGGGCAAGCTGCCTAGTCGCCAGGTGGGTTTCGGCGGTAATATCAGCAATCAGCTTTACGTCGACACTCTGGTGTCCGCTAGCTTTTTCGAGATCACGAAGGCTCAGGCTAAAAAGCGGTTCTTCGGCATCTAGTAGGTCCCGTAGGAACTTTGACATTTTTTCTATTTCTCCACCATGTTTATGCTTTAAATTATACCAGATCAAAAGGGCTTTGTATCTATAGGCATATGATGTAATTTCACGTTTTTGTGTAATATTCCGTCTTTTGCGCCAATTTTTGTAACAACAGAGGTGGAATTGGCACTAGCAAATATGATCGACTCGCTCAGACTTTTGCCTTGCGCCCACTGGCTCAAAAAGCCTGATCCAAAGGCGTCTCCGGCTCCTGTGCGATCAACAACGGGGACATCTTCGTACATACCGGCCCTGACGATTTCTTTGCTGTCCGTGGCGACTACGCCCTTCGGGCCGTCCGAAACGATCACGACCGGACAATAATTAGTTGCATGGCGGACTAACTCTTCTAGGCTTTCGCCACTAACTAGCTTTTTTGCCTCTTCTTTGTTTACTGCCAATATTTCGACGTCCTCTAGCAGGCTTTTTAGTTTTACTTTTTCTTGTAGCTCCGTACCGGCGGGGTTGAGCATGACTTTTGTACCATATCGGGCTGCTAGGGTGATGATCTTTGCTAGTAATTTGATATCGCCAAGCGATGATAGATACACCCAATCTGCAGCTTCAATTGCGGTTAGGTCTAGAGGATGTCCATCGCTGGCTAGTTTGGTTCCGTGAAAATTCAAGATCGTACGCTCGCCGTTGTTAGCCAACAAAATAGTCGAGTAGCTAGCTCGATATTTCTCGTCCTGCACAACGCCAGAAGTCTCGACTCCTTCTTTGTCCAGATCATTTAATATTGCTTCGGAGGCTAGTTCCGTGCCCAAAGCCCATATATACTTGCTGTTGAGATTTTGCCTGGCAAAAGTTACCGCCGCGTTTGTCACATTACCACCGGTCGAAAACACGACATCATCTAGCTCTAGCTTGTTGCCCAGAGGCAATTGCTCATATTTATCACCACCGTAACCATGAGCTGCAAAGTTTTTCTCGCTGAGCAAAAAGACGTCTTGAGTGGCCTTGCCAATACTCAGAATTGTCACTGTTTTAGACAACAGCTTTTCCTTCAGAGCCAAAGGCTTTTATTTTTTCCTCAACAACTACCTCAACAGCCTCATAGACCTTTGGCATTAACTTTACAATTGCAAATTCTTTGGGGTTATCGGCTAATACTTTTTCTAGCGTTTCACGAAATGCGACGCGCATGTCACTGTTGATATTAATTTTGCTAACACCAATCTGCGCAGCACGTTCAAAGAAATTCAATGGCGTGCCTGAGCCGCCATGCAGTGAAATCTGACATTCGATACTGTCACGAATCTGTTGCAAAAGCTCGAGATCGAGAACTTTCGGTACTGGGTATTTACCATGCAAGTTACCGATTGCGGCTGCAAAGGTATCAATACCTGTAGCTTCTACAAACGATTTCGTACCCTCTGGTGTCGAGAATGTTTTTTTGATTTCTTCGTAATCAATTTCCTCTTCGTGTACATTCGAGCTCCCGCCAAAGTAGTGCGGCTCGCTCTCAACCAGTGCTCCCGTGAATTTAGCATATTCGACAACTTCTTTTGTTGCGGCAATTATTTCATCGGTAGTAGCTTCGTGGTTAGCTTGGGAAACGTCGATATGTATAAACTCGAAACCAGCATCAATAGCACGTTTGCAAGCCTCGACGGTCGGTGCGTGGTCGAGGTTGATATACATCTCGATGCCATATTCTGCGCGGTAGTTGTCTACCATATCGCGAATGTTATCTAGGCCGAGAGCCTTGACCTCGCCATCGCTGACTTCAACCATAACAGGAGAATTTAACTTTTGAGCTGCACGTGAAACGGCAATCAACGTTTCTTGGTTATCGATATTAAAGGCGCCGACTGCAAACTTTTGCTGACGCGAGCGTTGCATCAAGTGCCTGGCCCTAGTAGTTCTATCTCGAATTTCGCTGATTGATAGTGACATATTTCCTCCTAAAATCCTTGTCTGTATTGCGGTATACTGTGCACAAATGTGCGAGCTTTATAGACAATACTGTCGCTAGTTAGTTCAAATTTTTGTAGCAGCTCATTTGGATCACCACTTTCGCCGAAACGGTCTCTCATGCCGATGCGCTTTAGTGGCATTGGTAGTTTCGAACTCAGTAGTTCAGACACTGCTCCGCCAAAACCACCACTTCTCTGGGCTTCTTCGGCTGTTAAGGCTCGGCCGGTCTTTCGCAGTGACACCAATATAGTATCGCCGTCTAGCGGCTTGATGGTTGGAACATGGACAACCTCTGCTTCTATGCCTTCACTAGCCAAGATATCCGCAGCTACCAGCAGTTGATATGTCATGGTTCCAGTGCCTAGTAGGGTTATGTCTCGACCTTCTCGCAGCACATAGGCTTTGCCTATCTCGAAAGGCGATTCGTTTGTGCTAAAGATTGGGGTTTTTTCGCGAGCCAAGCGTAAATACGCAGGTCGGCTGTCGCTAGCCAGTGCCAAAGTCGCTTTTTCGGCCTCGATAGAGTCGCCGGGTGCGAGCACCACCATATTGGGCATGACACGCATCAGTGCAATGTCTTCTAGCATTTGGTGGGTTGCGCCGTCTGGGCCTACAGAAACACCCGCATGAGAGCCGACTATCCTAACTGGCTGATTATTTAGTGCTACGGTTGTACGTATTTGCTCCCAGTTACGACCGGGGCTAAATGCTGCATAACTAGATGTAAAAGGGATCTTGCCCATGGCAGCCATACCGCTAGCGACGGTTACCAGATTTTGTTCGGCCACACCGATTTCAACGAAACGATCGGGAAAAGCATCGCGAAAATGATTCATCTGAGTAGAATCTGTCAGATCAGCGCACAGTGCAACGATTTGCTCGTTTTGTTCACCCGCAGTTTTGAGACCACGACCAAACCCGGCACGGATTGGCTCTTGCTCGACGTCCTGAGCGTGTAGTTTTGGGTTCAATGGAAAGTGACTCATTCGTGCTCTCCTGTAATCTTGCCGTTGAGGCTACGCAATTTCTGTAAAGCTTCTTTGGCTTGTTCGTGATTTGGCGGCTTACCGTGCCAGGTGTAATCATATTCCATAAAATCAACGCCTTTGCCCGGTACTGTGTGGGCGATGATAACGCTTGGCCGATTTGTAACCGAGCGCGCCATAGCAACGCCGTCGATCACGCTCTCGATGTTATTGCCGTCAATTTCCTGAACATGCCAGCCAAATGACTCCCATTTGCCTTTGAGGTCTTCTAGCGGCATGACAGTCTCGGTCGGACCATCAATCTGTATGTTATTTCGGTCAATGATACCGATCAAGCGAGATAGCTTGTTTTTACCAGCAAACATGGCGGCCTCCCATATATTGCCTTCATCCAGCTCGCCGTCACCCATAACCACATAGACCCACTGCCCATGAGTTTTGTCGATCTTTTCCATGACATATGCCATTCCAGCTGCCTGCGATAAGCCCGAACCTAGCGGACCAGATGTCGTCTCGAGCCCTGGTAGTTTTTCACGCTCTGGGTGTCCTTGCAAACGAGAACCAAGCTTTCGCAAAGTCATCAATTCTTCACGATCAAAGAAGCCAGCTTCAGCCATGGCGGCATATTGAACAGGGACACAATGCCCATTTGATAGCAGTAAGCGGTCGCGATCTTGCCAGTCTGGGCTTTTGGGATCGAGGTTTAAAATATCAAAATACAGCGCAGCAAATATATCAGCCAAACCTAACGGACCTGCGCTGTGGCCAGAACCGGCTTCCTCTAGCATAGTGATAATATCCTCGCGGATAATTTCGGCTTTTTCCTCTAGCTGCTTGGTTGTTAATTTCCCACCCATAGCTATTACTCTTTCTCTTCTTTCTTTTTCAACACATCTTTACGGTGTACTTCAAAGTCGAATTTGCGATAGACCTCGGCCGGATCATCCACGTCTGCCAAGGCATGCCCTACGTTTATAACATCGATGCCTCCTAGAGCTAGCGTGTAGGAGTTGTCGACATTCGCACCACCATCCCAGCCAATCTCAACCTCGTCTTTGATCGCGTGGATCAGACGGACTTTCTCCAATTGCAGCATGTTAGCCTTTCCGCCGTGTTTTCCTAGATCACCGCTAAATATCAATACGTGATCTACCGCCTGAATCAAATCAGCTTTGTCGCTCGGCACAGTAGATCTCATTAACGCAACACCAGCTTTAATACCAGCATCCTGCAGGCCCTTAGCAAATGCTAGTAAATCACCTTCGGCTTCGGCATGGAATACTACCAGGCTTGGCTTTGGATCTAGAGACGTAATAGCCTCTAGCTGCTCCATTGGCTGCTTGTACATCAAATGCATGTCGACTTCCCAGCCCTCTGCCCAAGATAAGTTACCGAGAGGTATTGGTTCACCGGGTGCAAATTGACCATCCATCAAGTCCAGATGTACACGACTAGCAAAGGGCTGCATTCTCAACCATTCAGCATTAATATCTTCGACACTTTGTTCAGTTATAGCAGGTACGACTACGCTCATCGCAAATTGTCCAATTGGTGATTACGCCGGCGGTAGCGTTCGGCATTTGCAAACGGTGTGTTCAGCCACGTATCTATTATATTTTTCCACTCGTCAGGGTCGTCATCTAGAACTCTGGAAGGTAGGCATAGCACATTACTGTCGTTGTCATTACGCGTGATCTTGGCCTCGTTGGCATCCCAAACCACACTGGCACGAATACCGTCAAAGCGGTTGGCAGCCATTCCCATGCCCTGGGCTCCGCCGCACAGTAAAATCGCTCGTGGGTCTTCGTCTTCGCTACCTAGGACCTTTATTGCGGCTTTTGCGGCAAATTGTGGGAAATCGTCTTCCTTGTCCAAAACTTCGTCACCAACGTCTTCTGTATCAATGCCCCGTTTTACTAGGTATGCAAAGACATCCTCTTTAAGATGAAAGCCGTTGTGATCACTGCCCAAATATATCTTCATAATCTACCAATTAGTATAAGCGTTTTAGTCTAGCTCTGCAACGTCCGGCTGATATCGGCAGTCAACTCAACCAATCGGTTGCTGTAGCCCCATTCGTTGTCGTACCAAGCAACGACTTTTATCAGGTTGCCGCCCACAACATTCGTCAGGTTCAGATCGACTATCGCACTGTGTGAATTGCCTTTGAAATCGCTCGAGACTAGCTCTTCTTCTGTAACAGCCAAAATACCTTGATAAAAAGGCTCTTTGGCGGCTTTTTTGAAGACCTCTTTGATCTCGTCGACGGTAGTCTCGCGTTTCGTGACTACTACAAAGTCACTCATGCTAACTACTGGGGTTGGTACACGAACGCTCAAACCGCCGAATATTCCTTCTAGGGCTGGTAGCGCCTTGGCAGCAGCGATAGATGCACCAGTAGTCGTTGGCACGATGTTTTGGGCTGCGGCACGGGCTTCACGAAGGTCCTTTGCCGGAGCATCCTGCAGCTTTTGGCTAGCAGTGTAGCTATGTACCGTGGTCATCATAGCCTTTTCGATACCAAAGTTACTCTCGAGAACGGCCATAACAGGGGTTATGCAGTTTGTGGTACAACTAGCGTTAGATACCACATCTGTAGAAGTAGCGATTTTGTCTTCGTTAACACCCAGCACGATAGTGTCAGCGCCGTCACCCTTAGCAGGGGCTGATATAACAACTTTTTTAGCACCGCCACCGTCTATGTGAGCCTGCGCCAGCTCTGGCTTGACGAAGAATCCAGTACATTCGATGACAATTTCTACGCCCAAATCCGCCCATGGTAAACTTGCGGGTTCTTTTTCTGCTAATATTTTAATCTTCCGACCATCAACAGTTATCGAACTGTCATCAAAACCCACTTCGTGCTCGTATGTCCCGTATGAACTATCGTGCTTTAGCAGGTGAGCTAACGTTTTTGTATCGGTCAAGTCATTTATTGCTACGATTTCGATATCGCTGCGCTCAAAGGCAATCTTGAAAGCATTGCGGCCAATTCTACCAAAACCATTAATTGCTACTTTTGTTTTAGACACTACCCACTCCTATAAGCATTAGTATTATTTAAGGATATTGTATCATATACCAATCTATTCCAATACTTGACAATTGTTTGTATTTGTAGTAATATAACACAAGTTCTTGGCAGTTTTGTAAATCACGATTGTTTTAGAAAGGTTGGGCAATGCCCACAGCAACAGAATCAGTTTTTGAGCAGAAGGACATGCAGGAGATCGCCGTAGCGGCACTTCTGAGCAAGCCATGCGATGCGCCTGTTGTCGAGCTGCATCTCGACGGAAAGTTGTACGTCGGCGAGTACTACAAGCACCGATGCAAAGCGAATTCGATTCCGGGCATCCTTGTTTTGAGGTGCCGTCTGGTATCAGAACTTCCAGCCAGCCCGCACCTCTATCTGGGCGTTGTCATCAAGTCAGACAACACCTGGCACATCCCCAACGAAGAGGGCATTTCATGGGCGGAAAGTACGGGAGAGCCAAGCATTGACTCACTTCTACACCGAGGCATAATCGGGCCTCAAGACTGAACTACAAGAGCGGTAGCGGGGCTTCGGCCCCGCGACATCCGCTCTTTTTTCATGTCCTTGGCGTATAATAAAGGTTATGAAAAAGCGAGATGTTCTAAAAAACGCCGAGCCACACTACGACAAAAATGAAGTGTTAGAGCTAGAGTTGGCAATAGACACCGCAACACAGGCGCATAGTGGTCAAAAACGTCTCAGCGGCGAGCAGTACATCATACACCCGCTAAATGTAGCCAGTACTCTGATTGAATGGGGTATGGACATCGACACGGTTATTGCTGGTGTTCTACATGACACAGTCGAAGACACCGAACTAACTCTCGATAAAATTGAAAATGACTTTGGCCACGATGTGGCTTTTTTGGTCGACGGCGTGACAAAAGTCGGCCAAGCTAGGGCCGGTATGCGTGACATTGGCAGTTATTTGCCTGGCACCCGCGATAATCTTTCGAAACTTTTGATTGCGATTGGTCAAGATATCCGTGTGATCATCATTAAACTGGCTGATCGCCTGCACAACTTGCAAACCCTCGAACATATGCCACGCGACAAACAGTTAAAGATAGCCCGCGAATCACTAGAAGTATTCGCACCGATGGCCGACCGTTTGGGTATGGGACGAGTCCGCATGCAAATGGAAGAGCTGGCTTTTAGTTTTTTGGAGCCAAAAGAGTTCAAACGATTGCGAAAGCTAATGAAAGACCGTCTAGGTAAATCCCACCGCAAGCTGGCAGTTGTACGCAAAGAATTTTCCGAAGAACTAACCAAACAAGGCATCAAGCACGACATGGACGGGCGCGTAAAAAGCATATATAGCTTAAAGAAAAAACTGGAAAAAGTCGATAATAATATCGATGATATTTACGATTTGATCGCACTGCGTATCATTGTCGATGACCAAGAGACTTGCTATAGAATTTTAGGACTTTTGCATACTTTATACCAGCCAATGCTGGGTCGTATAAAAGATTACATCGCCGCGCCCAAGCCAAATGGTTATCAGAGTCTGCACACTACAGTTATTACACCTACAAAGCAAGTTGTTGAGTTTCAGGTTCGAACCCGTGAAATGCACGAATACGCCGAACGTGGTTTGGCCGCTAGCTTCCATTATCATGAACAAAAAGAGGACAAAAACTACCGTAGAAAACGCGGCACTAGTACACTACCTGCCCAAATGCAGTGGATTTCACAAATGCAAGAGGTTGCTGATAAATTAAGTGAAGGTGATGAAGTCGCCTTTGACGAGCTAAAGGTCGACCTGTTTGACCAACGAATATTTGTTTATTCGCCAAAGGGTGATATTTATAACCTACCACAAGGTGCATTGCCGCTAGATTTTGCATATTTAGTTCACAGCGACATCGGCAAACATGCCTATAGCTTCCGGATAAACGGCAATATTGCGCCGTTCGACCGCAAGCTACATAACGGTGACGTAATAGAAGTTGTCACGCGCAAGTTGTCCCACCCTCGCCAAGCCTGGATGGATCTGGTGACTACCGTACATGCCCGCAACAAACTGCGTGCTCAGTTAAAGCAATTGGGTATTATCGAAACACTAACCAGTGCTAGTGCAATTATTCGTGACAAAGCAGTTCGAAAAGCGAAAAAAGGCCTTAAGCCTGATTCTTCCAACGCTCGATAGAAGCTTTTATAACAGATTGAGCTTCCTGCGCTCCACCCCAACCCTGGACTTTGGTGCTGCCAGGTTTCTTTAGGTCTTTGTAGTGGTTAAAGTGGTGTTCGACTTTTTGCTTCCACTGCTCGTGTATATCATCGATTGATTTGATTTCATCGCCAGTGTTACGGTCGTCAACCGGTACAACAATTATTTTGTCGTCGACTTCGCCGTCGTCAACAAAATGCATCACACCGATGACACGGCCTTTTAGATAAACGCCCGTTGGAATTGGGTCGTTTGTGAGGATGAGCGTGTCTAGCTCGTCGCCATCTTCGTCCAATGTCTGGGGTATAAAACCATAGTTAACAGGCTTTGCAAAAATACTCGGCTCGACTCGGTCTAGCTCAAATACTCCTAGCTGACGGTTCCATTCGATCTTTAGTGTTGACCACTTTGGAATCTCTACAACTGTATTTATGATACCGGCCTCTACGTCGCCTGCATCGAGTATTTGGTTAAAATCTGCCATTTTGTTTCTCCTGGTGCGTTATAATATATATCAGTATTTTACCATGAAACTCCTCACAACATCAGACTATATAGCCGACGCCTCAAAGGCAATTGCCCGCAGTAAAAAGCGAGTTATTGTGATGACTTTGTGTATTTCGCGTGAGGCAGAAACAAAGTTGTTTATGGATAGTTTGGAAAACGCAGCCAAAAGAGGTGTCGATGTCAAAATAGCCGCAGATACTTTCACATTTAGCGCATTTGGGGGCTACTTTTCGCCTTTCAAGCGCTTACACCGTAATAGTAGAGCTGCCAAAAAACTAGCCAACAAGCTATGGTCTAGAGGGGCCGAGTTTCGCTGGTTGGGTGGCAATTGGCGAATCAACCCGTTTGCAGGAGTGACACATGTCAAATGGACGATTGTTGACGATGTGGTTTATTGTTTTGGTGGTGTCAACTTGTACGGAAAAGGGGCGAGAAATATCGATTACATGTTCAAAATCGATGACAAAAAGCTAGCTGATTTATTAACGAAAGAACATGAAAAAATCGTACAGACCGATCGCGACCCGACAGATTATTCTGGCTTTTACAAGCAGCTAGACTACGGCAACCTACTAATTGATAGCGGGCAAAAGAACGATTCTATGATATATGAGCGTGCTGTCGAGCTAGCCGAGCAATCAGAGTCTATTTTATTCGTATCACAATACTGCCCAACTGGCAGATTAGCAAAAGTACTACACCGTAAAAAAGCCGCAGTCTACTATAACCAGCCAAAAAGCACTCATCGCTGGACTAAACTAATGCTACGCTACGCTCGACTGACTAGCGGCATAAAGACGCGATATAAAAAGACAACCTACCTACATGGAAAATTTATAATTTTTACAATGCAGGATGGATCAAAAGTCGCGCTGACAGGTAGTCATAACTTTAGCTACAGCGGCGTGCGTTTTGGCACGCGTGAAGTCGAGCTAGAGACACACGACCAAAAGACCATAGCCCAACTTGAAGATTTTTTCGTAAAGTTTGTTTCTTGATCAAATTACTTTTCTAGATACTCGCGAATATTTAGGGCTGCTGTAGCACCTTCGCCGACTGCACTAGCAATTTGCATAGTTGCGCCTGATCGGACATCACCACTGGCAAATACTCCGGGCATAGTGGTTTGTAATTTACCGTCGGTCTTTATAAAGCCTTGTTCATCTAGCTCGATTTTTGAGTCGGCCAAGAATTGTGTATTTGGCAGTAGACCGACAAAGACGAATACGCCATCAGTTTCGATCTCAGTCTTTTCGCCGTCTTTTGTAGCCAATACTTTGTTGACTACATTGTCAGTAGCGACTATTTCGTCGGTTGTGGTATTTAGATGAACGGTGATTTTGCCGTCGCTCACAGCTTTGTCCAAATCATGCTGCAAAACTTCGCTGGCTTTGATAGTTGATCGCACCAACAAATCAATATGGGATGTAAATCGCGTCAGATACAAAGCCTCCTGGATAGCAGAGTTACCACCACCAACAACAACCAATTTTTTATCACGATAAAACGGACCGTCGCATGTCGCACAGTAGTGAACGCCACGCCCGAAATATTCGGCTTCGCCTGGAACACCGATTTTTTTGTAGTCACTACCAGTTGCAATCAGCACTACTTTGGCCAAAACGTCATTACCATCTATTTTTAGAATCTTGTGGTCACCTGCGTCGGTGATGCTTTGCACGTCACCAAACTCGATCTTGGCACCGAAGCGCTCGGCTTGTGCTTGCAGCTGTTCGGCCAGTTTCAAGCCTTCGATGCCTTCGGCAAAGCCAGGGTAGTTATCTACCTGGTCAGTTATCGCTGCCAGGCCGCCAATCACGCCCTTTTCATACAATGTTGTGTCGATGTCTTCACGACAAGTATATACAGCGGCTGCCAAGGCAGATGGCCCGGCACCAACAATAACCAAAGGGTTAATGTCCGACATTAGGCCGCTAGTGCCGCCGATAATTTATTAGGGTTCCAGCCTACGGTAACTGATGGTTCGGCATTTTCAGTCTCGATTACAGTTACTGGTACTGATTTTACACCGCTAATCGCCTCTACCTTCTCGCGTTGATCGGGCTGTTCATCTAGATTGATAACATTATAGCTTTGGCCTTTGCTGTCTAGGTATTTTTTGACCATCATGCAGTAGGCGCAGGCGTTGGTTGTATAGACGGTGATGTTTTTTGACATTTTATCTCCTATGTCTGTTTTTGTAATAGCTTTGTTATCATTATATATAGCGCTTGTGTTTGTGGTCAAGACGCTACATGTTGTAGTTTTGTACTATTTTACGGATTTTAGCTCAACAATGAAAACCAGCGGTTCATTTGGACCAATACCGGCTTGGGGCGCTCCATTTGCACCGTAGGCCTTAGCACCAGGGATAGTCAGTTTGACTACACTGCCTTCCTTTACGCCATTTAGACCTTCTGTCCAGCCTGATATGACTTGGTTGAGCGGAAAGCTTACTGGAGTTGCCACGCCGTCTTTTTTGCTACTATCGAATATCTTTCCATCGCTGGTCCAGCCAAAGTAGTTCGCTGATACTGTAGACGTTTTGCTAGCAGCCTTGCCTTCGCCTGCCTTTAGTGTTTCGACTTTTAGTTCTGTGACAGCCGCCTTGTCAAATGCTTCTGCGCTGTATCCGTCTAATGGTTCTTTCACTTTTTTAGCCTCCTCTGCTTGTTGTTGCTGGGCAGCTTTTTGTAGCTCTGTTTGCTTTGCTGCATCCCTTTTTTGGTTATCGTTTGCGATGATGACTACAAAATAAGCCCCGATAGAGCCGATGGTCATGGCTATGATGATAAACCAGATTATAATTTTTTGCGTTGTACTAGTTGATGACTTATCCATTTACCCCTCTTCGTTAGATTTTCAGTATGGGTCTTATTGTATCATCTTTGAAAACATTGATTAGACTGCAAGTTCTTGAGCTTTTGCGAGTAACTGCTTTTCGGTCGGACCTTTTTCCAATATTCTCTTTAGGGATTTTTTGGCCTTCTTGATTAGACTCCTCGTCTGGTTGATAGTTAGATCCATATGATCCGCTATATCAGGTATTGACATGGGTTCAACGCCAAGCGCAAGTCCAAACCGAAGCGTTAGAACCTGCCTTTCTTCCGAATCCATCAAACTTAGAGCTTCGTAAAGCCTCTCGTTATCTAGTTTGCTTGAAACTTGCTCAAACGTGTCGTGACCTTGGGCAGAAACAAATGCACCGAATTCTGTATCACTATCAGATCCAACTGGAGCTTCAAGCGAAATAGTATTTGTATCATTCTTCCTTATTTGCGCTTCCTTAACTTTTTTAACATCTAGGTCCATCCTTTGGGCTATTTCTTCTAATGTTGGCTCTTTGCCTAGCTCTGCTGTTAATTGACGTTGTGCTTTGTCCATAGCCCTAATTCTTTCATGCATGTAGCCAGATCTGTGAATTGTGTGGCCCTTTTCTGAAACAGCTTTCGACATTGACTCACGAATCCACCAAGCTGCATATGTAGAAAACCTGAAGCCCCTTCTCCAATCAAACTTATCGACTGCTTTCATTAGCCCCAGGTTACCTTCGCTAATTAGATCCAGCAAGCCTAGACCTTGGTTTTGGTAATTTTTAGCAAAACTTACTACTAATAAAAGGTTAGCCTCTATCATATGTTTGCGGGCGGCTTCGTCACCTTCTTCAATTCTTTTCGCAAGATCCACTTCTTCTTTAGCATCAAGCAGCGGTGTAACTTCGGCCTGTCTAAGATATAGTGCCACTAGATCCGTGCCGGTTGACTTACCCGGAGTCATATCAATCTCATGATTTTTTGGAATTCCGTCTTTATCTACACTTAACGCAACGGTTTTTGAAAACTTTCCACGGCCAATCGGAATAACATTATCAACCGGACCATCACTGGAGTGTTGGTCTAAACTTTCATCAACTGGTAACTGACGAGCAAGGCTCTGCGAGGCTTCAAAATTAGTCATTAGACACTATTGTAACACTTTTTAGCGAATATGTCTACACTATTTTAGCACTTAGCTTTTTTTTGAGAGCTTGCCCGATTTTGTCGACAATCTTGCTGGCTGCGTCTCGTGTAATTGTTTTTTCATGATCAGTCAGATAAATACGGAAGGTCATATTTTTGACCCTTGAGTCGTGTGGGTGATACACACCTATCGGCTCAAGCCCCCATTCCAGCTCAACTCCCTTTAGAACTTCGTCGTACATGGCGTTCCACACCTGAGCAAAGCTAGCCTGCTGCTTGACTTGTACGGTGATGTCCTGAGTAGTCCCTGGGTATTTGCTTAGTGGCCTATAGCTTGTACCTTTCGTTAAGTTAACGGCTTTTAGAATATCTTCGGTTCCAAGCTCGCAGCCTGCTACTGTATTTGGTAGTTTCAAGTTTTTTATAACCTGTTGACGATATTCGCCAACAATACCGATAAATACCCCAGAGTTCTTTTCAGTTATATACGCGCTGCGCTGATAATCAAAAGGAGCAGTCACTGGATAGTCGGGTTTCTTATCTATTGCTGTGTACTCAAATAATAGACCGAGGCACTTAGCCAAGAAATCTAGTTGACTTCTGACGTTGTAAAAAGCTGAGCTTTTAGATGATTTTTTGTTTGCATATACCAGTGCGGTCATTTCTAACTCGCCGGGCAGACCTTCATCGTCTTTTCCGTGCACTTTGTTGTGAGTCTTGTTGATTTCGAACAAACTAAACTCGCCATAGCCGGCTTTGATATTAGGATGAACAAGTTCTAGCAGGCTCGGCGTTAGCGTTTGGCGATAATATTGGAGTTTCGGACTAATAGCATTTGTGATAGCAAACGAGTTAGTAGTTTTTTGGCCTACAGCCTCTAGGAGGTTACCGTGCACAAAACTGTAGCTCAATATGTCGTTAGCTCCAGCACGGGCTAATATGCTACGAATATTTTGCTGCAAACTCTCTAGATCAGACGGACCCGTAGCTACAAATGACCGGCTTGGCAGGCTAGGGCTGATTTCATCGTAGCCGTTTATACGACCAATTTCCTCTGAAATGTCTTCGGGAATTTTGATATCTGCTCGCCAATATGGAGCTACTATGTCCAGTTCGCCATCATCAGTTTTTGTTTTGCCTTTGCCGCAAAACATTTCAACTATAAACTCGGCATTTTTTAATGTTTCGTACATGTCCTCAATAGTTAGATTTGTGCCGAGGATCTGGTTGATTTTTTCTGCCTTTACTTTGATCTTTGAACTTTTTTGCTTGCCCGGATACTCTTCAACGACAGCGCTGGCGACTTCTGCGTCTGTCAAATCTGCCAGCATAGCTACGGCTTGTGACAAAACTGGCGCTGTTTGCTCGGGTGACTGGCCTTTGGTAAAGCGCGTGATGGCGTCAGTGAAAATACCGTGGCGCATCTGAGTGCCGCGCAGATTGTACAAGTTAAAGCTAGCGCTCTCTAGTAAAATATTCTTTGTGTTGTCGTCTATAGCCGTTGATGAGCCGCCCATGGCGCCGGCAAGGGCAACTGGCGTCGCACCGTTGGCGATAATGATGTCTTCTTCAGCTAATATGACATCTCTGCCGTCTAGCAATTTTAGTTTTTCGCCCTTTTTAGCTGCACGTACAATGACCTCGGCCTTACCGCCGTTTAACTTGGTAAATTTGTCGTAATCAAATGCATGCAGTGGTTGACCAGTTAACGCCATCAAGTAATTTGTAACGTCCACGATAGGGCTGATCGGCTTTATGCCTACTCGTGCCAGCCAGCTCTGGATTTGAATTGGCGTTTCGGCTATTGCACGGTCAGTACTGAGCACGACCGCCTGGTAACGACTGGAAAGGTCAGGGGCTTTGATACTGACTTTCAGTGGTGAAGCAGAAGAAGGCGTGCGCTTGATGTTGGTTTTTGTATCGAGCAGCCAGTCTGGAGTTTTGAACTGTTGGTTAGTTATTGCAGCGATTTCACGAGCTAGTCCGATGATACCAAAACAATCTGGTCGATGAGTCAGCGATTTGTTCTCGATATCTAACAGGTAATCGTTTAGTTTGTATGCTTCGGCAAAGTCATCGCCAGGCTTGGCGTTTACATCTATTTCTAATATACCTTCGTGGCTGTCGCCGATAGCAAGTTCCTTTGCGCTGGCCAGCATACCGTTGCTGATAACTCCGCGCAGTTCACGCGCACCTAATACAAATGGCTCGTCATCGTCAAAGCTAGTAGGCACAGTAGACTTTGGCGGTAACCAGGCAACCAGCAGGCCCTTGCGAACATTCGGTGCACCACACACAACCTGGACTAGTCCATCACTATCACGCTTGACGCCCTTTGCTTTACCACCGTCATCTACCTTGCAGACATGCAACTTGTCAGCATTTGGGTGATTCTCGACAGAAACGACTTTGGCAACAATTATCCCCTGGTACTTTTTACCTAGATCTATAACTCCTTCTATTTCAACTAGTCGAGCGCCCACCAAAGTAGCAAGCTCATCGACCGGAAGGTTGATCTTTGTGTATTGCTTTAGCCAATTTACAGATACTATCATGCGAACTTCCTCAAAAATGCCAATTTACCCGACTCGAAATGGCGTAGGTCCTCGATATTGTATTTGAGCATGACTAGACGTTCAACTCCACCACCCCAAGCAAAACCACGATATTTTGCGGGGTCGATACCAGCTTCCTTCAGCACGTTAGGGTGTATCATGCCGCAACCTAACATCTCGAGCCATTCGCCAGGCTTGCCGCCTAATGCTGCCGGTTTTTCGATTGCAAATTCTAAGCCAGGCTCAACAAATGGAAAATAGGCAGGTTGAGTCTTGGTTTTTAATTTTTGTCCGTAATACGTTTCAAAAAAGCTGCGCAGTGTACCGAGCATTTGGCTCATGTTGGCGTCGCTAGAAACAAATACACCTTCAACCTGGTGAAATGTATGTTCATGAGTTGCATCAACGTCTTCGTTACGAAATACTCGGCCATAACTAATAGCAGCAATCTGGCCGCCATTTTCTAGCTCATTTTTACCAGCCTTTAGTATGCGGTTTTGCATCGTGCTGGTATGCGCAGGAGGAACCAGCCCCTCGGACGTGCGAAAAGTATCATAACCATCACGAGCCGGATGGTTCTCGGGGAAATTCAAACTAGTGAACATATGATAATCATCGTCTAGCTGTCGTGACTGTACGGCGTTAAAGCCCATGCGGGTGAAAATATCGACTATGCGAGCTATCTCGGTGTTTAGCGGGTGGATTGTGCCCTGCTGGGTATGTAGCAGATCAGGTAGCGGTGAGTTAACATCGAACGGCGCGGTGACATCTATCGGTTCTAGATTAGCTTGGGCTAAAGCTTCTTCTCGCTCGGCAACAGCTTCTTCTAGGTTCTTTTTCAGGGCATTGATCTTTTGACCATAGGCGGATCGTTCGCCTGCCGGCAATTTGGGTAGCTGGCCATATAGTTTTTTTAGATCACTTGATCTCAAGACTTCCCGTGGTGAAGTTGACCCGATAATCAACTGAGTCAGTTTCTTTTGAACATTTTCGACAGAATCACTCATATACTGCTAGCTAGTATATCAGTTTGACAGTTTAGATTCGAGTGTTTTTTGAGTAGCGAGTAACTCTTGGTACGTAGGCTTAAATAATCTGATGTATTCTTTGTCCGTTACCAGCAACAGCGCCTTGTCATTTTGAGCCTTTAACTCTAACTGAACCGCATTGACAGTAGCCTTGTCGCCAGCTTCAACGGCTGTAGCCCACTTTTTGTATGCGCTTGCTCTGTCGCTGAAGGTCTTGGCCAAGCTCTGCTGTAATGCAGCGATTTGATCAGGTGCATCCATTTTCTCGATTTGATCAGCAAAATTTTGATAACTGCCACCAACCGAACGAATGCTCAATGTATCGCTAGGGTTTATCCTGGCTATCAAGGCCGGTTCTTGTAGCATAATCGCAGCCACATCATCATCAAATTTGATCAGTTGGCCTAGTTGTACCGTGTAGTTGTCTAGGGATTTATAGTAAGATTTAACGATTTTTTGTGATTTGTCTGCATCGACGTATTTTGCGTTCAGACTACCGACGAATAAGGTGTTTTCCAGCGAGGGCTGAGCTTGCTCACTGATGTAAATAGTACTGAGAGACGAATCTATGTTGCGGTTATTGAGGACTGTGCTAGGCTCTAACGTTTCAAGTGGCTTATCGAGCTTTTTGATCTGTGCATATGCCAAGCCACGATAGTTGTCGGCCAGTCCTCCGGCCGATCCAATAATCGCCGCCACAAAAACAGCGATCAATACAAGAATACCCAGCACCGTCATTGCTACTGTCACCCAGATCGTTTTTTTGCTAGGTGGTTCTTTGGGCTCGGGCTTAACAACAAAAATATCGTCACCAGAAGGCGTGGTATTTGATTGACTGCCGATTGGAGGCGTGTTGTTATCAACTTTCTGTGGGTCCATGTTGTTCAAACTGCTTATGTCTTGTAGTCAGTTTAGCCGATTCTGAACATTACGACAACAGTCGCAATGACCGACAAGATCAATAGAATTGCTATTATCAGACCTGCTGGTCGAGTTTGATGCGCGTCCTCATACATAGTGGATTCAACTTCCTCTGCGCGGATATCCTGAGTTTTGAGCTTTCCCTTTAGGTCGGCAGCTATCTTTTCCTGATACTGCGATCTACGTTCGTCTCGGTTTACAAATAATGCCATTACCCCCATTTTAGCACGAAAAACCCGCCAGGTTTGGGCGGGTTAAACGTAAACTATTGGCTAGTTCTATTTGCTGTCTACATCACGACGTAGATAGTCGTAGACAAAGAATCCGATAGCAGAACCGATCAATGGTGCAATAACTTGTACCAAGACTGCGTACCATAGCGCGTCGCTACCTTTTAGGTTTGTGAAGGCCTGTAGGCCTACTGCGACAGCTGGGTTCAATATAGCTGTTGAGCCTGCAATGATCAGCCCAAGGAACAAACCACCACCTACAGTGTAGGCTGCAGCGAAACGTTCTTTGGTTTCACGTAGCGCACTTGCGACTGCAAAACCAAATACTGACATACCTAGGACGCTAGCCCAGAATGCATACCATTCTTTACCACTAGTTACTTGTGTTGCAGCAAACAATTCAGGTTTTTGAGCCTGGCCGGTTAACTGGTTAGCAACTGGGTTTTGGCCGCCTAGCAGTGCGTTCAGTGCTGCAAATGCTAGCATTGCACCTAGAACCTGGAAAATGATGTATCCAACTGCTCTTGCAGTAGGAATCTTTTTTGTTGCCCAGGCACCAAATGTGATAGCTGGGTTAACGTGTGCACCTGACAAGTTACCCACAGTTAGCACTATTGCGGTAAGAGCAAACAATATGAAAATTGGCTGACCTTGCGTAGAAATGACTATTGCTGCTAATAGGAATGTTCCGATTAGTTCGCCGAATAGCGCGCCAATTGGTGCATTCATAATCATGTCTGAGCTTGATGAGCTAGCGTTTACACGTTTTGTTACAGTTGTTGTTTTCTTTGTACTGGCTTTTTTAGTTGCCATAATCCGGTAATCCCTCCGTTTATCTGCTTTATGGAGGTAATTGTACATAAGTGTTGATTGGTTTGTCAATCCGCCTCCGCCAGCTGGCGGATGGCGGATGTTTGCATAACACCTACAAATAGTTTATGATAATTGTAGAAAAGAGAGATTTATGGACAGCGAACTATTACAACTAGATTCACCTTTCGCTAACTTTACCAGGCGAACATTTATTGGCGTTGTACTGACGGCCATTGTTGCTGGTATTGTGACATTGGTCTTGACTATTGCAATCGACAAAGTCGTTTTGCAGCCCGTTATGTGTAGTGAGGCGGCAAGCTGCACGCAAAGCGCGAATGTTTCATTCCATATAGCCAGTATCATAGCGGCTATACTGGCTGTCGTCATGTTAGTACAGGCCTCGGTCTATAGACCGCTACTGGTTGGTCTTGCGGTAACTATCAGCTTGTGGAGTATATACGGTGCGTTCCTTAGCAAGGTCGCCTGGCCTATTCAGCTTTTGCTTTTGACTATCCTCAGTATCCTGGCTTACTTGGCCTTTACTTGGATTTTACGAACTTATAACCTGATCGTGGCACTAGTTGCAACGGCCTTGCTAGCAGCGCTTGCGCTACTAGTCACCAATCTTTAGTTTACCGCCGTCAGATTTGCCGGCTGATAGTTGTGATTTGCTGGATATCTGGTCAGCTACCTTGGTTAATGTTCTGTGACGAACACCCTCGACTTCATGAAAAGTTTTTTGCGCCGTATCTATCTGAGTACCTAGTCTTTGAACGTGATCGCCAAACTTTACGTATTCATCTTGGAACTTTGAGACCAAACCAAAAATCTCTTGTAGATTCTTTTCGTATCCAAAGTTTTTGTAAGCCTGCATGACGAGTCGCAGTACCGCGGTAAACCCAAACGGACCAGCCAAGATAACTTTGCGCTGATTACAATATTCATTTATCTCTGGTAATTTCTCATAAATAAAACTAAAGATCATTTCGTTAGGTATGAACATAACGACGAAATCAAGTGTGTTGTCCTGAGGATTTATATAATCTTTTGATGTGACCTCTTTGACCTTTGTCTTGATTGAGTCCGAGAACTTCTTTAGTATTTGCTTGCGCTCTTGTGGCGTTTTTGAATTTTGATAGGCAATTAGCTCGTCAAACGGGAACTTGGCGTCAACATTTAGTTTTGAGCCGTCAGGTAGTAGGATCGTGAAGTCCGGCCGGCCAGCGGCTGTTGTATTTTGTTTTACAAAATTTACCTTTTCAACGAAACCAGCTGCTAGCAGTAGATCTTCGGCGATCTGCTCCCCCCATTCCCCGCGAAGGCGGTTGTTCGATAATAGGTTCTTTAGCCCATCGGTTGAAACTTGCAGACCCTCAGTAATCTTCGCAGTATTAACTAGTTGCTCACGAATCGCTGCGTTTTGTTCTTTCAAACCGCCGACTTCTCGGCGGCTGCTATCTAGTTGTTTTTCTAGATTTTTAGTTATTTCGGCCAGTAATTTCTGATTATCAGCCAATATACCCTTAACACCAGACTCGATCTCGTCTTTGCTGCCTTTTCGCTTGTCTTCGTTTGCTGTAGCCAGTTGCAATAGCATTTTTTGTCCTACAAAATATATCGCCGCAACAATGGCAATCACTGCAAAAACAATTAAACCTACGATGATGCCCAAGTTATCCATATCTCTATTGTAACAAAGTCAAAGCTACGTTTTGGCTGTTTTAGTTTTGGTTTTCGTGAGGTACCAAAGTGCTCCAAACGTCGCAAATATAAATCCACCTGCAACGTCTACGGGTGTATGGACAAGCGCCAGCACTCGGCCAAGCGCAACTATAGCTACTAGAATGAATAGCAAAATAGCAATGTTCTTTTGCTTGGTCTCGAACCAAACTGCGTAGGCAATTGCAGATGTAAATAACACGTGATCAGAGGGAAAGCCTGCATTGTCCAAATAAGCCGCCTTGGCTGCAACACCCATCTCGACGAACGGTCGAGCTGCATCGGGCTGCCAAAAACTGGCGACCAATTTAGCTGCCAAGACAGCAGTTAGGCCCGCCATAATTATCCGTGCGTACGCCCGCTGACGGTTGGAGCCCTTGGGTAGTTTAAATACCAGCACATAGGCGCCTATAGCTGCAATGATCGGCACCAGGCCATCAGCTATAAAGCGAATCATAATATCCATGTACTATTATTTTATGTCTTTTAGTTCATTCGCGCTAGCCTAGAATCTATAACTTTCTGGATTTTTTCATCTGACCAACCGCGATTTTTTAGCTCGTCTTTGATCTTGCCAGCCATTGCTGTGCGAAAATCCTCGCGAGTTTTAAAACCGTGCTTTTTGAGCACTTGGTCAAAATCTGATGTTTTCAACTCTTCTCGCAGTTGATCAGTCGAAATACCTAGTATACTGGCGTGCAGCTCAAGTTTTCGGTCGTGTCGGCGGGTTACCCGCTCTATCCTAGATTCACTACGCGACCCCGAACCGCTGGTTGCCGAGGCAAAGCTACTATTACCTATGGTCAAAACCGTCACGATCAGCAAGCTGACTAGTGTTTTGGTTGCTATTTTCATACGTACTCCTCTCTTAATTAAATAAGACTGGTGTACATTTAATTATATAGGTGCAAGCTTAAAGAAAGCTTGTGCACTTTGCAAAAAATAGTGTTCTATAGAGGGTTGGTGGAGCTTGGTGGAGCTTGGTCGTCAACCGGTTCGGCTGGTGAATCCTCGACAGGTGCGACTGGGTTAACCATCGGGTCAACTGGCGGTTGAGGTATTTCTTCTGCTGGAGCGGCTGGCGGTACGTCTGGCGTAACTGGCAGCGGTGGCAAAGAATTAATAGCTTCATCTACTTTGTTAAAGTCGTCTTGTGGGATTTGGTCAGCTGAGGCTGAATCAGTTATAGGCTCTGGGGTGTCGGACGTTGCGGGTGGTGTAGATACCTCGTTATTAATAGGTGGCAGTGGTGCGATGTCTTCGATTGGAGCTGGTGTGTCAACGCTAGGGGCAGGATCAGGTGCGGGCGAGTCCATAGCGGGTGAGCTAGAAAAACTAGATACCGGCGCTGGATCGCTAGCTGGCGGCACATTTGAGCTTGTGCCCGGCTGCACTATTGGAGCTGGCGTGTCTGACTTTTTGCCACCAAAAAGTTTCGCCCAAAAGCTTTGTTTTTGTTCTGGTTGGGGTGTTTGTGATGATGAATCCATAATATTAACAAGATATCAGATATGAAACAAAAGCACAAGCTTTTAACATAATAGTTACCGAACAGCTATAAAAAGTATAGTAAAATATAAATATGCACGTAGAGAGCCGAAAAAATAGCATATCGATCGCTTCTGAGATCATCGGGCACAAGTGGACAGCCGAAATATTGTATGCGCTGAGCCTTAGTCCGCAACGTTTCTGCCAGATACAACGCTCTGCAGGCGGCGTTAATCCTCGCACATTATCGGCACGTTTGGACGACCTAGAAAAGGAAAAGATTATTTCTCGTCAGCCCATGCAGGACTGCGCTGGTGATCAATACCAGCTAGAGAAAAAAGGCCTGGACCTACTGCCCGCCATAAGAGCTATGACCGATTGGGGTAAAAAGTAATCTAGCTAAACCTTGTTAGATGTATTCCACACTCCATCTTTTGATCTGGACCTTTTGTTGGATCTGAATAATTCATATTTTTTGGATAACCAGAAAGTTTAAAAAAATCATCAACTTCTTGTGCTGTGACATCTAACACGGGGTTTATGGCCAAAAATGAACCTCGGCGCTCTATATATGACATTGCCTCTCTTTCAACCGTTTGGTCGCGCATTACGCCGAATAGTACTGCCTCTGGCTGATAACGATCAACCACTTCCCTTTGAAATAATTCGACTTTCCTAGCACGCAAAGCTTCCGCATCATGCACCACCTGGATATGATCACCGTGAACAGCTAAATTCAGATCAAAAACACCTTCATACCATTTGGCTAGCGTCTTTGTTTTATCGGTTTCGTGGCCCATGCGTACTGTGACCACCTGAATACCAGGGTCAACTTCACTGATAAATTTTAGCATCAGCGGTGAAGTTAGTCCGAAAGCCGTCGTAGCGATCAAGCCATCGCCAAACCTCTGCCTAGCCCAAGCTATCCTTTCTATTGGATCCATCTGCTCCAGCTCGATATTGAACTGATCTAAATCATAATCCGTAAACTCGATCTCTGGTTTTGGTAGTGTTTCTGTTGACATGAAAATATCCTTTCTCCAACAATCGGAAAAAGGATCCTGAGGCGACTCATAAAATATCTTTTCCGAAAATCGGAACTAGATTTAGCACCCAACTAAAAGGGTTGCTGGCAGGTCACAGGGCTAGGTCCCTCGCTGCGCTCTTGATATTAAATTGTTAATGTATATTTATATTAACATATTAGCTGAGTATGTTAGTAGCTACCGTTTATGTAAATTTGCTTACTGCGTATCTGTTAAAACTTACATAAACTGAGAAATATGAGTGATGGAGAAAAACCACCCACTGATATTGAAGAGTTTAAAAGGGCAAAAGAAGATGCCGAGCTTGAAATGGAGCCACCGTATGTAGAGCTATTCGACATATTAATAGAAGATGCACTGTTCTATGACACACAAATCAAAGAGAAATATGCACAAACTAAACCAGAGTTCGACCTTGACTTTGGCAAAAGAGAAAAAGGCATATACTACATTCTAGTTAGACTGCAACATGATGGTGAGCTTTCGGGTAATTTAAATTGGGTGAACCCCGCCTTAGCCAAAACAGAGCTCTACTACTTTATTACAAATGCAGGCGAGCTTGTGAGGGAGATCTCTTTATCTACCCATGAAGGAGACAGTCCAAAGAATAAAATGTCGGTAACTACAGATTTAGGTAAAGAATTAGGTGAAGAATTTGCCAATTATTTATTTTCTGAACCTTGGTCTAATAAAGAAAAAATATTGAAGTTTTGCCAGCTAAGTGACGACGAAAAACAGCAGATAGATGAAATTTACAAGCAATTCAAACTCCACCACATAGGCAAAACAGCCATCGATGACTCAGAATTAGACTAGAGTTTTTAGGCTTTTTCTGACAAAATAGAACATAGTACATCGGGTGGCAACAAGTCAGGAGGAACAATCACAATGAAAGACCCCGAAATCTCAACAAGAATAACCGAGTTAAAGAATGGGTTTCAGCAAGAAACTGATAAAAAGTTAGCTGAATTTGATAAACATGGCGAGCGCCTAGCAAGGCTAGAGGAAGACTTTGGCTTTGACCTAGACATTGCAACAGATATTTACGGCGACAAGCTGTTGGACCCGCTAGATACCGAGAATGTTTTGGAAAAATGGGAGCAGCTACTAGCTAAAATAGCCAAGAATCCGGGCGGCGATTTGCTCCTAGTTCGACAGGTAGAGGTATCAACTGGCGTTTACAGCGTTGCTCATAGCTCGAGTATAAAATATAGCGAAAAAGCAGTCGAAGTAGCCATAGTCAAGAATATACAGCCTGAAAATATAGTCTACGTACCTGCCGACCCTGAAAATAACATACCGGCGCACATAGCTGTATTAGGTGATGTCTCGGTTAGCTATCCAGCCAGGGAGCCAGGATACTCGAGAGGCCTGATAGAACCACCCGGTTCTCAAAACGGCATAATGTTAGCAGAGCAAACAGAAGGCATCAGGCTGTTGGATGGTAGCAGCGGCTTAGCATCCTATGATGTCTCATTTATCTACGATCCGACCTCAAAAGAAGCGTACGACTTGATCAATTCCAAGATAGAAGACGCATTGCAATTCCCTATTCATATTATCGAACAAATACACGAAAGAAACGAAACAAAATCGTAATAGAAATTTTAACGGTGTAACAGAGCTAGTTTCTTGATATACTGTTTCATGAAGCTGGAGATTAGTTTTAATATATTTGTCTTGGCCCGATAGGGTGTGGCCAAGCGGTAAGGCAACGGGTTCTGGTCCCGTGATCGGGGGTTCGAATCCCTCCACCCTAGCCAAGACAAGCACATTGATCCCTCATCCCCAGCCAGAGGCTACATATAGATCCAGACCCACGGGCCTCTACAAAATTCAACAAATATAATATGAGGCTTTGATCATGCCAGAGATAGAACTGTCAATTGAGAATCCATACGCAACTCACAACTTGAGGCATAACCGGGAGCCCACCGCGTTCGCAAGAGCTTTTAGGCACTTGTCACTAGGTCTTAATCCAGGCAAAGTAGTTCCTGTCTTTATGCACATAGATAATGATCACAAGTTATTTGGCATATTTACATTAAATAAGGGCGGATCTGTATCCTTTTTCCCTGATTTTTATAAATTAAATAATTTTGATCATATAACGCTTAGTAAAGACTTCATAAAAAACAAAGGTCATTTAACAAAAGTTAGTGAAGCGGGTAAACATTCGAAATCAATCAGCATAGAAGCAAGTCTGCTCAGTAATGGTAACTACCACTTAGTTACTTTCGGCATGGAGGACGGTGGCTTGTTAATGGATTCACCTCCCCAAATAGAACTGCCGCCAGTAACCTATAATTCCGAGGAAGAACAAAAACGGTACCACGCATGGATTGAACAGGCTGTCGACTGTGGTATTTCTATCCTTTATTTTCCTAAGGAGCTGGGCTTTTACTGCGTTCAAATTATTGTTTCCCCAAAGGGCCATAGTGGACAAGGTATGTCCGTCGTAACGAACTTCATACAGAGGCTACTTGTTGATAGTGAAGTAATCGATAGTAATCAACGAAATTGTCAGGTAGTTACTATACCGACAACTGAAAATTGTGACTTTATGCTCCATATACTCACATTTCGCGTCAATAACAAACTAAGTACACCCTTTGGCATTTCGATGGCGCGAACAATATGATACCTTGTAGTGTCTTCTAATGAACCAATCCCTCATCCCCAGCCAATAGAATTTTTAAAAGTCGTTTTTGATCTCTTGGGCCAAGGCGCGTAGCCGTGATTTTTTGTTTTTGCCGTCGCGCTTGACATAGCGTAGCACTAGCAAAGCACCAAATATACCTCCCGCCAGATCGAAAATCATATCGTTCATAGTGTCAACTAGTGGTGATGCAGTCAGGCTACCCTGCAAATATGTTCCCAAAAATACGTCGGATAGATATTCTATTATTTCCCAAATTGCACCGATACCAAGTGCAACCATAACGACTACAAACATCGTAGGCACTAGACTGGCCTTTAATGAACCCGTAGCCTGCATAGTATAGGCAAACATAGCAGCAATAAAACCTAGGAAGAATGGCAACATAAAGTGTACCAGCTTGTCGTAGTAAGGCACATGGTCATAAAAATTGAGCGTTTCGCCTATGACCAGCTGCAGAACTACCATAATAAATAGTATCAACTCGAACTCTAGCGGCATAGCTTTTATGCGACCACGTGACACAAACGCCGGAAACGAGATAGCTACAAGGGAAAGTAATATTGCCAAACCAACCAACGGCTCGTTGATAATCTGATATATTCCGGTAACCAGTACGATACCGCGCAGTATAGCCACTATCTTGCGTCGCCTGGCCAAAACATCTTTCTTGTTACTCATTGAGACCAATATACCACAAAGTGCCTATGGGCCTTTTTTAACTATTAACATGCATTTATTAGCACCTCACGTGGGCGTTAGTGCTTGGTCGACAATTTTGAAAATGTATAGTCCACTAAAGTCACTAAGATTGTCGCGCTAGCAACGACTATCAATATACCGATGAAGCCATGCACATATACATAATCACCGAACAGCAAATCTAGTATAACGATAAAAATAAACTTTGATACAAACAGCAAAAACCACACACAAAAGAACATTAGGGCTCTGTATTGCTTGCCATCTTTGCTCTTTAGCCCCGCAACTATCTTTTTCTTTAGCAACATCACTACGCTGGTTAGGACCTGCAGCACAAATGCCGCCATGAAGATGTACGAAAAACTTTTTGCCCAAACAATATTGGTATAATCTGCAAAAAAACCGAGAACTAAAACAAAAATCAATGTACCGATAAACATTTCTTTAAAGATCAGCTGCTTTGTAGTAAGTATAGTTTTACTAGTAGACATATAGCCTAGTATGAACTACTATTTTGCAGCTTTTTTGAGCTTTTTCTTCAAGAGTCGTTTGCGCGTAGCGCTGTGCCAGTTTTTGTGCTTTGCCATTATAGTTACTTCCTATCTGTTGTATTAGCTATCATTGTACCACGACTTGAGTTATTGCTTTTTCGGATTCTTTTTTGCCCAAGCTACTATAACCTTCGAGCCGTCAACTACGGTACCGTCGTCCAGTACTAGTGTTGGCACATGATGGTTACCTTTTAGTTTAGTCATCTTTTTGCGACCTGCAGTATTTGGAAGTGGCTTTGATAGAAAACCTATGCCTTTTACTGCCTCGATTTCTGGTTCATAGCCAGCTTTTATCAAAGATTGGTACGCCTTTGCACATGGGTGTTCTTTTGAACCACCAGTAGTAAAACACACGTACAATTTCATAATACTAGTATACACTTTGTGAAAAACAATGCTGAATACAAAAAAGCCTTAGCGGGCTTTACCCTATTAGGTCTTTGCAATGTGTCAGTAAGATTACTAACACAGCTGGTGTTATCTTTTTAACAGACAAAGATCTATATTTTGACTAATATTTTCATATAAACCTTAAAAAAGGAGGATATATGGCAAAAAATATATTAGTAAGTTGGCTAAATGACGCATACGCGATGGAGCAAGCCCAAATAAAGATGTTAAATCGTTTTATTAATGATTTTGACGATTATCCACTTATTCAAGAGGTTCTAACGGACCATCTAGAGGAAACCAAGGCTCAAGCCAACTCCATAAAGGAATGTGTCGAGAATATGGACGAAAATGTGTCCACTACAAAGTCAATTTTAGGAAACATGATGGGGACATTGCAAGGAGCAAGTACGAGCGCATACGAAGATGAAATAGTAAAAGACATGATCATGATACATGCAGGTGAGCAATTTTAGAATTATTTATATGGCAAAAAAATGGTCGCAAAATGTCATACAAAAAAGCAACGCACTAGATTTAGAAGAAGGTGTATTCACATGGTATTGCCCTAAAAGAATAGCTCAATCTTTGAAAAACTCTGCACTACGTAGCAGCCGGCGAAAATCTCCACCCTATCAATCAGCTATGTCTATGCTTAACTTTTATATCAATCGGGCCGGTAAAAATTTGCCACATGAAAGGCTCGTGATATTGAGAGATGCAAAGACAGAGCTTCGAAAAACCTTCGATTTAGACTAATCAATACTATAAGTTATGAATTCTTTGCTTTTCCAAAAAGTTTAAATGCTACGACAATAGAAAAAAGCCCTTGCGGGCTTTAGTCTATTTGGTTTTATAACTAGGTTATATCCCCAAACATTATCTTGCGATAATGGTCACCTCACAGCGACATATTTATAATACACCCGCCCGCTACACATGCGCAAGCTATTTTGTTGTAATAAATATATTAGGCTGTGGAAAACTACTTTTTACGTTTTTCACGACGTTCTTTTGTATTGATCGCCGCACGTCGTATCAACAAGTTCGCAAACAGCCCGATTATTCCTATACCCATCAATACATAAAATGTCGTAAATATCTTGCCCAACGACGTGTGAGGAGTGATATCACCATAGCCCACCGTGGTCAGCGTGATGACGCTGAAATAATATGCGTTTAGCCATGATAGTTTCTCTACAAAGTGATAAAAAACCGTTCCTGTTGCCAGCACACCAAGAGCTAGGGCTGCAACTAAGCCAAAATATGTGTTGACTTGCTTTACTTGTTTATCGTCCATGAGCTAATTATAGCATTTGCGACCAATTCCTACAGATGCGCCATATACGGTCTTAGTACTAATGCTAATTACTATCACAAATATATACTATGAGTTAGAATAATAAGGTATTGAGGGGAGATAAAAAGCCGACATAACACATGCATAGTAAATGGAGGGAAAAAATCTTACATGCCAAAGGCATTTTAGTGCTAGTTTTTGTCATGTCTGCTTTTTCCTTGGCAGTTTTCATACCTGCGAATACTAGGGCTACGGGAGGATTCATCACCTATGGCGACAACAAATACGATCTAACTGCCGCAAGCCTAACCCACCAAAAATCAATATCCGCTCAAGCTGCTTTTTCTGCTGACGTTAACTTTAACAATGATGGCTCGAAAATGTACGTGGTAGATACTAATTCACCAAATATTTATGAATACTCTTTGTCAAACCCTTTTGATATATCTACCGCCTACTACCCCTTCTATTCGGTTGCCTCTCAAGAAGGCACTTCGCAAGATGTAGTTTTTAACCCTACCGGAACCAAAATGTACGTCATGGGTGCGAGCTCTGACAAAGTGTGGCAATATACACTTTCGACACCGTTCGATGCAACGACGGCAACCATCAATGCTGGGACGGATTTTAAGTCGATAATCTCACAAGACACGACTGCAACAGGCTTTAGGTTTAACGACACCGGTAGCAAGATGTACGTGATAGGCACTACTGCGGATAAAGTGTGGCAATATACACTTTCTACGCCATATGACGTGACTACGGCAACTATAAATGCTGGGACGGATTTTAAACTAATCAGCGCCCAAGAGACTAATGCTGGCGGACTGAATTTCAATACAACCGGTACGAAAATGTATGTCATTGGGACAACCAGTGACAAAGTGTGGCAATACACACTCTCGACGCCTTTTGATGTAACGACTGCGACTATAAATGCTGGTACAGATTTTAAATCGATAGTAACGCAAGATTCGACATCCAGCGATGTAACATTTAACGATGATGGTACAAAAATGTACGTAATCGGCTCTGGCAACGACAAAGTCTGGCAATACACGCTATCTAGTGCTTTTGACGTGACTACGGCAACTATAAATGCCGGGACGGATTTTAAATATATTGGCACACAAGACCCAGTTGCCACCGGCGTTAAGTTTAACGACGATGGTACAAAAATGTGTATTATTGGTCAAACATCTGACGGCGTAAATGAATTTAGCCTTTCAACTCCGTACGACGTAACAACCGCAAAGCAACCTGTTTTTTCTGTTTCTTCACAAGATAACATTCCTAACGATATTGTATTTAACTCTGACGGAACAAATATGTATATTTTGGGTCGCACAAATAGAGTAGTCTACCAATATTCATTATCAACAGCTTACGACATTACTAGTGCAAGTTATACACAAAGTTTTTCTGTGGCAGCACAAGAAGCTACACCAACAGCCTTAGATTTCAACTCTGACGGCACAAAGATGTTTGTACTAGGCGCATCAGGCGACAGCATATACGAATATGATCTTGGTACTGGTTTCGACGTATCAACTGCTGGTTATATACAAAGTTTCCCGATATCCAACGAAGACATAGCAGCAACAGGTATAGCATTTAGTGCCAATGGCACAAGGATGTTTATCGTGGGTCAACAAAATCACACTGTATATATGTACAGACTCACAACTGCATTTGATATTTCTACTGCCGCGTATGTAAATAGCTATTATATAGGTGGTGAAGAGGCAGCATCTACCGGTCTTGCTTTTAGCAACGACGGTAGCAGTATGTATGTTGTGGGCACAAGCGGCAATAAAGTAAATCAATATAGCACAACAGGAACTGCAAGCGGTTTTACAGAAGATGCGTTAAACAATGGTCTTGTAAATGGTCAGCTTGTATTTGAACTAAATGGAGATACATTCCAAGACAATAATGCCGACGATATTTTGGATATAGGTACCGAGGTGATAGTCAACAATATACCAGCAGGCCTAAACCCGCAAATAGTCCTATCTCAAAATGACACAGTAGCCACGATGACTTTTGATGGATCCCCGGCTATAAATCACGAAAATGTAAACGATGTAGCTGACATTACTTTTGAGTTTGACAATAGTGCGTTCATGGGCGGTGATGCTAGCGCGATAACTGGTGCTACAGGGCCTGCCAGCTCTGGCTTTGGTATAGATTTTAACGATAGGCTTTTTATAGACATTAGCCGAATTTCGGTAGATTCAAATGGCGCTGAATCAAATAGCTCTTCAGTAGAACCTTCAGTGAGCAGAGATGGCAGATACACAGCATATGCATCCGATGCAGATAACCTGGTTGCAAATGATACTAACGGATCAACCGACGTATTTTTGTATGACAGTGTTAATGAAACAACAACAAGGGTTTCAGTAGATTCAAACGGCAATGAGGGTAATAACATTTCATATGGTGTAGCTATAAGTAGTGACGGTCGTTATATAACATATTATTCAGATGCTACTAACTTGGTAAGTGGGGACGCTAACGGAGCGACAGATGTATTTTTATATGACTCGGTTAATGGCACTACAACAAGAGTCTCAGTAGATTCAAACGGCAATGAGGGTAACGGTGCCTCTTTTCAACCAGCAATTAGCGGCGACGGCAGATATATAACATACACATCATCCGCAAACAATTTAGTTACGGGTGACAATAACGGGGTTGACGATATATTTCGCTATGACAGAATAGCAGGAACAACAACCAGAATTTCTATAGATTCTAATGGAAATGAAAGTGACAATAATTCCTCCTACCCTAGTATTAGTGGCAACGGTCGTTATATCGTGTATAACTCGGATGCTACAAACCTAGTATCGGATGACAACAATGGAGCAGCAGACGTATTTTTGTACGACACTGAGAGCGGAACGACTAGCAGGGTTTCGGTAGATTCTAATGGTAACGAGGGTAATGGCTCGGTGTTTTGGGGTAACCCTTCCATTAGTAGCGACGGTAAGTATGTAGTGTTTTCATCAAATGCTACAAACATGGTGAGTGGTGACACAAACGCAAAG
>JACPYF010000026.1 GCA_016196195.1 Candidatus Saccharimonadota bacterium
GATATGTGGAACATGACGGATTTCACCAGACAAGCCAAGCTCCCCAAACACGACCACATTCTTGCTTAGCTGAAGCCCTTTAGCGGCGCTGGCTATGGCCATAACCACCGCTAAATCTGCTGCCGGCTCGGTCAACCTAATCCCACCAACAATATTTATGTAAATATCTTGATCGGCCAGGTTTAACTTGGTGCGACGCTCTAACATCGCTACCAGCAGGTTCAAACGTGATAAATCATAGCCACTGGCCGCTCTTTTAGGGTAACCGTAGCTAGTTTTATTAACCAAGGCCTGCACTTCAACCAAAAGTGGCCGCGTGCCTTCAATTGTTGCCAAAACTATAGAGCCATCGCTAACCTGGCGTTCTTCTAGTAGTGCAGCTGACGGGTTGCTGACGGGTTGCAGGCCAGTATCGGCCATTTCAAAAATACCGGCTTCATTGGTAGAACCGTATCTGTTTTTAACTGCTCTCAGTACCTTAAACCCGCCGTATCTGTCACCTTCTAGTTGTAAGACGACATCCACCACGTGCTCCAGTACTTTCGGGCCGGCAATATTTCCCTCTTTGGTTACATGACCAACCAATATTAAGGCAGTGTTTGTTTGCTTTGCCCTGCTAGCAATATCGTCTGCGCTTGTGCTTGTCGCCAGTTGCAGCTTTGCTGCTTTTGTACCAAGCCGTTGCGCACGTAAACCTATTTGATGGGCAGATTCCTCACCGCTGACATATAGAACTTCAGCGGTCTTTGCTAACGCTTCAGCCAATTGAAGCAATAGTGTACTTTTGCCTATCCCTGGTTGACCCGCTAACAAATTAACGCTGCCGGCTACAAAACCACCGCCCAGAACAATATCTACTTCTGGGTTATTAGTTGACAGACGCTTGTGATCTTTTGCCAGTGAGCCTGCTACCGTTTGGGTGTTAAGTTGCTTCCCACCATTAACAGCCGCCGCACTTGTGAGATCAATCTTTTCCTCAATTGTATTCCATTCGCCGCACTGATTGCACCTACCGCTCCAGGCACTACTTATAGCGCCGCAGTTGTTGCAAACAAATTGAGTAGAACCTCTTTTAGCCATTAGTAACAGTTTAACTGTTACATTTCACATTTGCCAGTTACCAATTGCCATTTGTAGCTACATGTAAAATGATAAATGAAAAATGTTAAATCACTGTGCCGGCACAGTGTCTGGTCTGTTGTCTATAGCTTTG
>JACPYF010000001.1 GCA_016196195.1 Candidatus Saccharimonadota bacterium
TTTCAACCCAGGTGTAAAGCTAGCTATCGATAAAGATACAGCTAAACTCAATGAAGGCTTTGAGCCTGGCAAGTTCTCGGACAATCTACCGAGGTTGTAACAAACTAAATTTTACGGTAGAATTTATGGAGCCTCAATTTTTGCGCGAGTGGCGGAATTGGTAGACGCGCTAGTCTTAGGAACTAGTGCCTTCGGGCGTGGAGGTTCAAGTCCTCTCTCGCGCACCACGGCTTTTAGCTGTTAGCACAGTTGCCCAGTATGGGTTGTTAGCTCAGCTGGCTAGAGCACCTCGTTTACACCGAGGGGGTCGGGGGTTCGAGTCCCTCACAACCCACCAAATAAGATACCCACCCTCTGCGGTGGGTTTCCTATTTGTGAAGACTCGAATTTCCGACCCAGGTCGGGGTGAGAACTGCCAGTGGCAGTTTGCAAGGCGACTTTCCGATGCAAGCTGCGCTTGCAATCCTGAAATCGCAGGCTCGCGGAACGTGAGTCGAACGTCCCTCACAACCCACCATGAAAAGAACCGAGTTTACGCTCGGTTTTTTCATGGTGATGGTATAATTAACAGAAGTTATGAGTTTATCTACCCAACCCTACAAAGGAACCCGAGACTTTTATCCTGAAGACATGCGAACTCGCAAATGGATGTTAGCCAAGTGGCGAAAAGTCGTTGAGAGCTTTGGTTATGAAGAATACGACGGTCCTATACTGGAGCCGCTAGAACTCTACACGGCAAAAACTAGCGATGAAATTGTTAATGATCAATCCTTTAACTTTGAGGACCGCGGTGGACGTCGTGTCGTCATGCGTCCGGAAATGACACCAACAGTTAGTCGTATGGTTGCAGGCAAGCGTCAAGAGCTTGGCTATCCGCTACGGCTTTATAGTATTCCAAATTGTTTCCGTTACGAACGCCAGCAGCGTGGACGCTTACGTGAATTTTGGCAACTGAATGTTGATCTATTTGGGGTAGAAGGAATTGAGGCGGATGTAGAGAATATAAAAATAGCCGATGCTCTATTAAAAGAATTCGGCGCAACTAAAGATCAGTATGAAATAAAGATTAATTCTCGGAGTGCATTACCTAAGTTATTAGAAGAAAAAGGGGTTCAAAAAGACCTTATTCAGGACTTTATTAGGGCATTTGATAAAATTGGTAAACCAGCTTTTGATAAGTACATTACAGAGCTTGATGAAGGTACTAAAAAACAATTTCTAGAAATCGTAGATTCAATTAAAGGTGATGAAATCCTTTCTACCGAATCGGGGCAAAGACTTTCAAAAGTAAGGAAGTTTTTGGTCGAGCTTGGGTTTTTGCCAGAGACGATCGAAGTCAGGTAATCAACAACAACCTCCTCAAAAACATAACATCATCAAATGGCAAATTTAATGCGTTTGGAACTGATAGGCAAAAAAGCAGAGGTTGTTGCTTCAAAAAATCAAGACCGATGTATATATTGTAGTAATCGGTGAAGTACTAGCAAACGCACAGAAAGTTGCTCAAGAACTGCGTGAAAAAGGCGTGAACGTAGCTGTTGATCTATCTAGTAAGAAATCTGAAAAACAGATCAAGAATGCATTGAAAAAGAACATTCCATACTTACTCTTTATAGGCGAAGAAGAAGTTAAAAATAATATTTACACTCTCAAGGAAACAGCAACTAGCAACGAGCGAAAGCTAAGCGTTGAAGATATAGCTAAACAAGTAAAACGCTAGTTCGCTTTTAGTGTATCGTATGCAGCTTGCACAGCAGGCACAGATGCTTTGAGCGCTTTACCTAAATTATTTGCTTCACTTGCAGTCGGGCTAATATCTAATATGTAGTAGTAATTACCAATCTTTTTTGCAATCTTATTCTTCTGTAGCTCGGCTAAAGTACCAAACTTTGCAGGGATTTTATCTTCACTATATTGGTATATGTTTGCAACATTGTAATTACCATTTTCACTTTGCTGTAGCTCAGTATCATCTTTGAGGGAGTCATATACATTTGTTGTACTCACAGAAATAAACTTGTCACCATAGTTAGCATATGAATAAGTAACATTTTTTGTTGTACCATCTAACTTATATTTTACTCCTAGTTCAGGTATTTCGCGGTAGTCTGTGCTATCATCTGCCGAAGATTTATCACTCTCGTCTTGCAACGATTTATTATCCTTAGCTAGTTTTAAGTTCTGGGCAGTCAGTATGTTTATCTTTGCATTTAACTCACCCTGTTGTTTGACGAAAAAGAGTGCCCAAGCAACATTGCTTGCGATCAGGGCTAATATCATTAAAATTAACCATATAGTTTTTTTCTTACTCGGTTTTTGGTTTGATGTATCTATATATGTCGGTGTGTTATCCACTTTAAGTATTCCTTGATTAGTTAGCTCAATTTAAACATAAGAGTGTTACTTCTGTCTAGCACAAACCCGACAGAGATGATAAAGTAGTTATCTATGAAAGTAACTAGAAAAAACCTCACCACTACAAAAGTCCTACTAACTATTAGCCTCTCTCAAAAAGAACTAGCTGGAGCAGAGCAGGTAGCTCTTGTCCATATGGGCAATGAACTCAAAGTTCCAGGTTTTCGAAAGGGTAAAGTACCTGTCGATGTCGTCAAGAAAAATGTCTCTGCCGAAGAGCTAAATTCTCATACTATGAGCGATGCTATCAACCGTGCAGTACCAGAAGCCTTTGCTGAGCAAAACCTCCAACCGCTCGATCGTCCAGAAGTCGAAGTTAAAAAGTATGTTCCTGGCGAGGAGCTAGAGTTCACAGCTGAAGTCGAAGTACTATCACCTATCAAACTAGGTGATTACAAGAAGCTAAAAGTCGTAAAGCCAAAGATCTCTGTAGTTAAAAAAGACGTCGACCAGGTTATCGAGCGTATGCGAACTAGCTTTTCAGAAAAGAAACCAGTCGAGCGTGCCGCAAAAAACGGTGACGAAGCCAATATTGATTTCAAAGGCTTTGACGGTAAAGGCGAGGCATTTGCAGGTGGAGAAGGCAAAGACTACCCATTGATCATCGGTAGCAACAGCTTTATCCCAGGGTTCGAAGAAGGTCTAGTCGGCAAAAAAGCCGGCGATGTATTTGATCTACCAGTGACTTTTCCATCCGACTATCAGGCTGCGCACCTAGCTGGTCAGAAATGCAAGTTCGAAGTCAAGATAAAAGAAGTCCGAGAAGTTGTATTACCAAAAGTCGATGATGAATTCGCAAAAAAATGCGGACCATTCAATAGCGTTGCCGAACTAGAAGCTGATATCAAAAACGAGATCAAAGCCCAGCGCGAACACGAAGCAGCCGAAGGCTTAAAGGACCAGCTGGTTGAACAATTAGTCGCCTCTAGCAAGATGGAAACCCCTGAAGTTCTAGTAAAAGACCAGATGAAAAACATCGAACTAGATTTCACTCAGAATCTAGCGGCTCGCGGCATGAGCCTAGAGCAATACCTAGAGGACAAGAAGCTATCTCGTGAAGATTGGGAAAAGACTGAACTACACGATGCAGCCGAAAAACGTATACAGGCTGCACTAGTACTAGCCGAAGTCAGCAAGCTCGAGAAAATAACAGTTGATAACGATGAAGTAGAAGTTCGTCATCAGCAATTGCTGCAACAGTACCCCGACCCAAACATGCGCCTGCAGCTAGAAACACCAGAGGCAAAGCAAGATATATTCAACCGCCTTGCAACCGAAAAAACCCTCGATCGTTTAGCTGAAATCAACTTGCCTAAATAAAAGACCGCATCATCTTTTTGGGTGAAGACGTTAATCACCACACTGCGAACTTGATTGTGGCCCAGCTGCTATTTCTCGCTGGTGAAGATAGCAAAAAAGATATATATTTCTACATTAACAGCCCTGGCGGTGTAATCCATGACGGTATGGCGATTTATGACACAATGCAGTACATCAAACCCGATGTCCATACGATTGGCATAGGTTTACAAGCGAGCATGGGCGCATTTTTATTATCTAGTGGTGCCAAAGGCAAGCGCTTTATGTTGCCTCACTCGCGAGTAATGATCCATCAACCATCTGCCGGAACTCAGGGTAAAGTAACTGATATGGAAATCGATCTCAAAGAAGGTATTCGACTGAAAGAACTATTAGCAGAGATGCTAGCAAAAAATACCGGACAAAAACTTGCCAAAGTTAAAGCCGATATGGAGCGTGACTACTGGATGACCGCGTCTGATGCCAAAAAGTACGGCATCATAGACGAAATTATCAAAAAAGCCTAACAAAACCCTTGACAGTTTGCATTTAACCCCTCACAATGGTGTGTAATGAATTAGTGTAAGTTGGGTTTTTATGCATTTGGCCTTGGTGGCTCTCGGTTAGAAATGCTTGCCCACAGAGTGAATAGCTCTCAACTTAGTAGATTCGGCGCCCTAAGTATTAACCACTAACAAGAATCAGGAGACCATTTTTTATATGGCAACCACCAAAACGCAAGCGAGGCGTTATTTTACCGATAACGCAACCGTTTTAGACCTACCAGACCTAATCAAACATCAAAAAGACAGTTGGCAAGAATTTATCGAAACAGGACTTAGCGAGATTTTCGCCGAAGTTAACCCAATCGAAGATTACACTGGCCAAAAACTAGAACTACGCTTCAAAGACTACAGTTTTGAAGATCCAAAATGTACCGAAGCAGATGCTCGTCACAACAACGTTAGCTTTGAAGCACCTTTGAAGGCTCGTGTTGAGCTAACTAACAAAGTAACTGGCGAAGTAAAAGACAGTGAAATTTATCTAGGTGATTACCCATGGATGACCGAACGCGGTACATTCATAATCAACGGTTCTGAGCGTGTGGTTGTGTCTCAGCTTATCCGTTCTGCTGGTGTATTCTTTACTGCTAACAAGGGTGCAGTTCGCAACCAATATGGTGCGAAGCTTATTCCAGGCCGTGGTGGATGGTTAGAATTTGAAACCAGCGCAGCCGGAGTACTATATGTAAAAATCGATCGTCGCCGAAAGATCGCAGTTACAACTCTCTTGCGAGCACTAGGTTACGGTACCGACACCGCTATCAAAGAGCTATTCAAAGATGTCGATACTGGTGAAATCAACTACATCGACACTACAATCGCCAAAGATCCAAGCGCCGGTACAAACGAAGCCTTGATCGAAGTCTACCGACGCTTGCGTCCCGGTGACCTTGCAACTGTTGAAAACGCACGTGGCATGATTGAACGAATGTTCTTTGACTTTAAACGTTTTGATTTTAGCCGTGTTGGTCGTTACAAAATAAACCAACGTCTAGGCTTGAAAGTAACTAACACTACTGATAACCGTGTGATGCGCCTAGAAGACTTAGTCGCAATTATTAAAGAGGTAATTCGCCTTAATAACACTCAAGAACCTGCAGATGACATCGACGCGTTATCAAACCGTCGTGTGAAATTGGTTGGTGAGCTTGTTGCTCGTCAGTTCCGTATTGGTATGCTACGTATGCAACGTAATACTATGGATCGCATGAGCATGAGTGATCTTGAAACTGTAACACCCGGCGCACTGATCAACGCTCGTCCAATTGTTGCTGCAGTTCGTGAATTTTTCGCGAGCTCTCAGCTATCGCAATTTATGGAC
>JACPYF010000029.1 GCA_016196195.1 Candidatus Saccharimonadota bacterium
AAAAACCATCAGAAGTAACTCGCAAATGGGTACTAATTGATGCTTCAGAGGCTCCACTAGGCCGTGTCTCTGTATTGATTTCTAAATACCTTATCGGTAAATACAAGCCTACTTACACGCCTCATATCGACGCTGGCGACTTTGTAGTTGTTATCAATGCCGAAAAAGCGGTTTTGACGGGTGATAAAGAAGAAGCCAAGACTTATTATCGTCACAGTGGCTATCCAGGTGGAATAAAAAGCGCTACTGCACGTGAAGTTCGCGAAAAGCACCCAGAACGTCTTATCCAAGCCTCTGTAAAAGGTATGCTACCAAAGAACAAACTTGCTAACGAGCGGATGAAACGACTAAAAATATTTGTAGGCGATCAGCATGATCACAATGCACAAAAACCTATGAAAGTAGAGGCAAAATAATATGGCAACGACTAAAAACAACTATTTCTACGGTTTAGGACGACGCAAAAGCGCCACTGCTCGTGCTCGTCTGACCAAGGGCAAAGGTGTGATAACTATCAATGGCAAAACTGCCGAAGAATATCTAGACAAAAACACAAGTTTACTAGCAGGGCTAACGGATCCACTAGCTGTAATAGGCAAGCAAAAAGAATTTGACGTTTCACTAGTTATCAAAGGTGGGGGCTTGAGCGGTCAAGTTGACGCAGCTAAACTGGCGATTGCCAAATCTATCAGTGTAATGAACGAAGATCTACGTGGTAGCTTGAAAAAAGCAGGTCTTTTGAAGCGCGACCCGCGTGAAAAAGAGCGTAAAAAATATGGTTTACGTTCTGCTCGTAAAAAAGAACAATTTTCTAAACGTTAGGTTAAATATCCTTCCTATAAAAAGACGTCGAGTATACGACGTCTTTTTGATTATCGTTTAAAATATTAGTATGGCATTTGATACATTTTTTCACAGAGTTCTACGCATTCCTTATAAAATGCACGTTGCACTTGATAAAAATAAAAGGGCCAAACAAACGGTCATTTTCATACATGGCCTAGGCAGCTCGGCGAGTATGTGGCAAGATATTACTCCTAAGATCAACAATGCCAGGGTTGTGAGCGTTGATCTACTAGGTTTTGGCAGCTCACCTAAGCCAAAGTGGATGAAATACAACGCTCGGCAACAAGCCAGCGCTTTGCACCGCACGATCATTCGACTTGGTAGCTACGAGAACTTAATAATCGTTGGGCACTCCCTTGGTTCACTCGTCGCTATAGAGTACGCTCGAAAGCATCCCCTTATGGCTAAGCGTCTGATTCTATGTAGCCCACCTCTGTATCAGCCCTCTGACAAAGTTTTCGCTCGAGATAATATATACATAACTATTTATAAGTTTTTACGAAAAAAGCCAGCTGCTGTAATTAAAGGTAGTCGTTACTTACGTGCAAACAAGGGGCTAAAAATAGACCAACAGACTTTGCCAGCGTATGTCAAAAGCCTGGAATCAGGTATAGAAAACCAAGACGCAGCCGACAGATTAAAGACAGTAAAAGTGCCAGTAGATATTATCTACGGACGCTTGGACTTGTTGTTAATAACTAAAAATCTTAAACTAGTGGCCAATGCCAATAAAAATATAGAACTTCATCCGGTGGCTTCTGGACATGAGGTGATTGGGTTTCACCACGATAAACTAGTAAAACTTATTAATGAATCTTTACATATCGAGGACTAGTCCGCCCCAGGTAAAGCCCTCAGCGCCGTAACCTTCGCCCGAAAAAGGATTATAAAACTCACGGAAACCCGATTTTTCAATTAGTTGAATTGATTGGTCGCGTAACCGATCAGCTTGTTCATCATAGCCATAGCGACGCAAGCCTTTTGCTATCATCCAGTTTGAGCCCATCCACACAGGTCCGCGCCAGTTTGGCCATGGCCAGGTGTTTTCTAGGTCAAAGCTAGGCTCGTCAACCGAAACAGTAGGTACGCCGTAGGATGTAGAGAAAAAATCAGGGTCTGACATCATACCAACCAGTTGGTTAGCTTCTTCATGTGTAGCCAATCCTGCGTACATCGGCATGAACAAAGCCCAGGTACGTATGTTTATCTTTAGCTCACGATCCCCCCAGTTCATGGTCGAACAATACAAACCATCATCTGCTATCATCTTCTCGCGAATAGCCTTGGAGGTCTTTTCAGCATGCTCTAGTGACCATTCAGATATATGACCTTCGCCGGCTAGGCTAGCCAAGCGTGCAGTGATGTTCAGCGCCTCAAGCAGTATGCAGTTAAAGGGCAGATCGCGCACCCAATGCTTCAGGTCCATACGTTGTCGAACTACAAACCTAGCCTCGCGCCAATCTTCAACCAGCTCCATGCGAGCTGCGTAGTTTTCGGCTAGCGTCCAGCTAGGGCCGAGCTCTAGCGCCTGGTCAAAACGAGGACTAGTGTCTTCGCCTGACTCATCAGGGTTTATGATACCAATCAGACCAGACTTGCGTGGATCACGGTCACGATAGAAAAACCGGTGAAAGTTATGGATATGCGGTAACATCTCGCGAACAAATTCGATATCACCGTCGGCTGCATATATCTTACTGACCGCTTCAGCCAGCAGTGGCGGTTGTGTGATACTGCTAGTCTGTCGTTTGCCCCATGCGATCTTTAGGTGATCTGGAACATCTGTATGTTGCCAGTAGATCATATGTGGGATCATGCCATTTTCGAACTGCTTTGATACCAGAGCACGTAGTTCTTGCTTTGCCTGAGTGACGTCAAAATGGCTCATCGTGATTGCCATGAAACAGCTATCCCATAGCCATTGATACGGATAAGTCTTGCTGCTCGGAATCGTATAGCTATATTTACCAACAGTTCGTCTGTTTTGTTGGTATAGATGTTTGATTTTATGTTCTAGCTGCCCATCCTTCATAGTTACTATGTAGTATACCATCCGTTAATGTTTGACAAATACCTAAAAGCACGTAAAATAATAAACATGACACAAATGCAAAACACGCAGTCTTGGCTAGCCGACACATCCAGTGACGGTTTTCTCCGTGTGTTTGCATAAATCTTAAAATCAAATATATCGAAAAGGTCGTCACGTAGGCGACTTTTTAAATACTAAATATGAACACAGGCAGTAAAAATGGCAAGAGAGATAATAGACGAAACAGTACAAGAGGTAATACATGGAATAGAAGATAGAGCCTGGGGCAAACAAGACCAGAGTATATATCGTCCTATTCCACTACAGCAGGTATTGACCCTTGAGGACTGGAGAGATTTGGAAAGACTCAATGACCTTTTCGGACAAAAGGTACTGTACCAGGAACTTGTTGACCACTACGGCAAAGAAGAGACGATAAAGATTCTAAGTAGAGTAGTTTCAGAAAAAATAGTCAGAATACAAGTAAGTATGCTTACCACCGACAAGTCAACTAATGTATAATAAGGAGCAACAATGAGCAAACCAGTAATACTCACAGGCCTGAGGGCAAACAACGACCTAACACTAGGCAATTATTTTGGTGGATTATTGCCAATTATTGATATGGCTAAAAACAAGTCAGACGAATATCAGATCAATCTGTTTGTACCTGATCTACACAGCTTTACAACTCCAGTAGACCACGAGAAGCTACAGGCGCAAATTTGGAATAACCTGAGACTATTTATTGCTGCCGGTTTGCCGCTCGATAATCCAGACGTGTGCCTGTATAGGCAGAGCTATGTTCCAGCTCACAGTGAATTGGCATGGATCTTGAGCTGCTTTACCAGTATGGGTGAAATGGAGAGAATGACCCAGTACAAAGATAAGTCTGGCAGACTAGGTCTAAAAGAAAAAGTTTCATTTGTTCGTCAACATATAGCAAAAATGAAAGTAACTTTTGGCGAAAAATACAGTGCCGAGGAAAGTATTGATATTATTCTTGCTATGCTCAAAGAGGTAGATGAGGTTACTACCGGTGAAGCTTCGATCGGCCTATTTAGCTATCCGGCACTCATGGCTTCAGATATCTTACTATATGGGGCAAAGTATGTACCGGTAGGTGATGATCAATCTCAGCATCTGGAATTTACCCGTGATATCGCCCAGAAAATGAACAAAAAGTTTGAAGAGTTGTTTACAGTTCCAGAGCCAGTCAAAAAGC
>JACPYF010000002.1 GCA_016196195.1 Candidatus Saccharimonadota bacterium
TTTATCTCCTTGTCTAGCTATATACGTATTCCCTTGAGCGATGCGTTTACGTAATTCTTCAGCAGTATAGGGCTCGTTACCCCATGCCATATCGCCATGAGTAACTTTATTTTTAACACCACTGGACAAAATGTCAGCTAACAATTCAGCCTCACTAGGCTTTGCCACTTGTATAGATATAGTTTTAGTCACCCCAAACATGTCCAGTTGGTTCGTGGCCTGTGGCTCTTGAAAGTCCATAAATAGCAAATTCAGATGATATCACTCTAAGTGTTGGGTCCTCACTACTTTCACCAGCAGGCTCTGATGTACTTTCGCTTGCATCAGACGGTACCTCTACAGGGTCAACAGGCAACTCAGTGTCATCAACCTGCCTAGCCTCAAATTTATTCATGTCTTGCTCTGCCATTAAGTTCAGTATAGCAAATTAATTATTTTTCAAGCAGCTTTCTCAGCGGTGCGATATATTTCTTTTCCCAAAATTTCAGGGCTACTTTGCCTATTAGTAGATTGCCTAGTGGTCGCAAAAACCTGTTCGTTATAATAACGTCGTTTTTGTAGACAAAATACGTACCTTCGTCGGTTTCCTCCAAGGTAACATTTTCGTCCTCCATAGTGATGGACGCGGTGTTTTTAGAATGAAAGCCGTGTGGAGGGTTGAGCTGGGTGTCCATGTGCACAGTAAAGGTCGGGCCGAGCTTTGACGATTGGGTTTTGGCTTCGATTTTCAAATGATTGCCGTTACGCTCGAGCACTGTCATAGATTTCGCTACGTCGGGAAAAAGCTTCACGCTCTGTTCAAAGTCACTAATAACATCGTAAACTTTGTTTTTCGGAGCTTTGATGAGCCATTTGCCACGTAGTTCAACCTTTTTCATGTATTAATCATAACAAAAAAATACCGAACACTAGGTCCGGTATTTTAGTTGGGCTGTCAAAAACTTAGTAAGCTTTTTTCGCGCCGTCTTTTACTGCTTTTTCAGCGTTGTCTTTTGACATCATTGCACACACAGTTGTTCCACATTTCGCGTGCTTGCCCTTGGCCATGTAGCCGCCTTTTTTAGTTTGTACAACTTCTGGTGATGACAATTCAACGCCTTTTTCCTTACACTTTACGCAATATCCTGTAACCATGGTATATCTCCCCTTGAACGTATCATCGTTCATTATAAATTTGGTGCGGGTGAAGAGACTCTAACTCTCGACCTCTTCCTTGGCAAGGAAGCGCTCTAAACAACTGAGCTACACCCGCATGTACCGCCCGATTATAGCGAAAACTACGAGATAGCACAACTGAGTGGTTGTTTGCTACAATATATTCAATGGCGCCTTGGCCGAGAAGTTAGGCAACGGTCTGCAAAACCGTGTAGACGGGAGCGTTACCCGTAGGTGCCACCACAGTAATCTATAAATAGTTATCCCCACCGCTTTCATCTAGAAAGGGTGGGGATTTAGCGCAGCTGACGTACGTGCCAAGCAACTTCGCCACTACCACCTAGCTTGCAGCCGCTTGTGCATTGGTAGGGAACAAAAGTTCCATGTGATTTCTTGAGCCTGTTGGCCGCTTGCCTTGCTTCGTCCTTGCTGTACTTCTTTGCCTTACCGCAGCGAATCGTGTTGGACTTTTTAGTTCGCGCTGCTCCGTATCTTTTTTGTCCCATCGTGATACACCTTTACTCAGATAATAAGACGCTATTATTATACCAAAAATAAACTGCTATAATACCTAAACACGGGCGAGTGGCGGAATTGGTATACGCGTTCGACTTAAAATCGAATGTCCAAAAGACGTGCGGGTTCAAGTCCCGCCTCGCCCACCATAGAAAATAATGATAAGCTTGTTCTATGAAGAAGCTTGTTCTTTTTTTGGGGATACTTGGGTTGACGTTTGTTTCAGCACAACCTGTCCAAGCCGTATCGGCTGATGAAAAGATAAAAAGCTTTGATAGCAAGGTTCTGATAACCAAAGACAACACTGCGCGAGTCAGCGAGACGATCGTTTATGACTTTGGCTCGACCAGCCATCACGGCATTTACCGCGATATTCCTATTGATTACTATGACAAAGCTAATACTTACTATCTGACCAGCAAATATCTGGTTACAACCGATGGAGATGGCCAGGAGATTCAAGCCGAAGTATCAGAGGTCGATGGTAACCAACGTATCCGACTTGGTGATCCTGACCGCACAATCACCGGAGTCCATACATACAAGATTAGCTATACATTGCACCCTATCGTCACCAAAAAAGACGGCAAGCCCTTTCTGAACCTAGATGTTATAGGCGAAGGCTGGCAGGTCCCTATAGAAAAAGCTAGCGCGACCGTCAGTCTAGAGCTTGGCTCGCAAATGAGCAATATTGCCTGGTTTACTACGGTTGGTAGAACACAGGTCCAACAGGAACCAGTCAACTCTAGCAGCTTTAGCGTGGAGGGATTGGGTCCGTACAAAGGTATGACAATCAATGCAACACTGCCCGATGGTTACGTCAGTAAATACTTGGTTCCAAACCAAAAACGCCCTATGAGTGCTGGTGACATTGCTCTGGTAGCACTCTTTTTAGCTGTACCACTGATATGTGGAGCAGTTGCATTGGTATTTTTCCTGAGGTGGTGGAAGGCTAAACAAAAGCGCAAAAAACAAACTGTAGTCGCACAGTACGATCCACCAACCGACCTGACACCTGCCGAAATTGGTCATCTAGAGGACGATAGCTCGGATATGGCAGAAGTCACGGCAACGATCATTAGCTTTGCCGTACGCGGATACCTAAAGATAACTCAAAACAAAAAGACGGGTATTGGCGGCATATTTGGTGGCAACGACTATACCCTAGTAGCCCTGAAGCCATCAGAGGGCTTATCTCAATCAGAAGCTGGCCTATTCGGCACATTATTTTCGAGTGGCAGCACAGTAAAGCTGGACGATCTAGACAAATCGGCAATGGCTAGTGAAATCACTTCGTTCAAGTCCGCAACCAAAAAATCTCTGGAAAACAAAGGGTTTTATGCTAAAGATGGCGGAGTACTAGACAAGGGCAATTTGACTGATCTTGGTGCTCGTCATTGGGCATTAGTTGACGGGTTCAAGCTATTTCTGAATGTAGTCGAGAAAGATCGCCTAAAGTTCACTGATGCACCCGAGAAAACTCCAGAAAGATTCAGTAAATTACTGCCATATGCTGTTGCGTTAGGTGTCGAGCAACAATGGGCTAAACAGTTCGAAGGCATAGATGTTACGCAATCAACAAATGGCTGGTACAACGGTAACAATATGGTGGCATTTTCTGCAGCCAGTTTAACTAGTGATCTAAATAGTGGTTTTAGTAGTGCAGTAGCCTCCAACTCCTCGGTCAGCTCTAGTGGTGGTTCGTCTGGCGGCGGCTTTGGCGGTGGTGGCGGAGGTAGCTGGTAAAAAACTCTTTACACACACCGCTCGGTTAGGTACAATGGGTCTCATACGCTATGCGGAGGTTTATTAAGGCCTGCGTGCGAAAAACATCAAGTAATAATAACTAGGAGAAATTAAATGGCAGATTTCGATCGAAGCAAGCCACATGTAAACGTCGGTACTATGGGTCACGTTGACCACGGAAAGACTACATTGACTGCTGCTATCACCACTACACTAGCGACAAAGTTGCCAAGTGACGTAAACAAAAAAGTTGACTACGACCAAATTGACAACGCACCAGAAGAAAAGCAACGTGGTATCACGATTGCTACATCTCACCAAGAGTACGAAAGTGAAACTCGTCACTACGCTCACGTTGACATGCCTGGTCACGCCGACTACGTAAAGAACATGATCACAGGTGCTGCACAGGTTGACGGTGCTATCTTGGTTGTTTCTGCAGCTGACGGCCCTATGCCTCAGACTCGTGAACACGTACTACTAGCGCGCCAGGTTGGTGTACCAAAAATCGTTGTATTCCTAAACAAGATGGACATGGCTGACGAAGAACTAGTTGAACTAGTTGAAGAAGACGTTCGTGACCTACTAGAAAAGAACGGTTACGACCGTCAGGCTCCTATCATCAAGGGTTCTGCATTGAAAGCTCTAGAAGGCGACGCAAAGTACCAAGACGCTGTCATGGAACTAGTCAAAGCTATGGACGACTACATCGAAGAGCCAAAGCGCGACCTAGACAAGCCTTTCCTAATGCCTATCGAAGACGTTTTCTCTATCAAGGGACGTGGAACAGTTGCTACTGGCCGTATCGAGACTGGTATCGTAAAGATCAACGACGAAGTTGAAATCGTTGGTATCAAAGCTAGTCAGAAATCAGTTGTAACTGGTATTGAAGCTTTCAAGAAAAATCTTGACCAAGGTCAAGCTGGTGACAACGCTGGTATCTTGCTACGTGGTATTGAGCGCGACGACATCGAACGCGGCCAAGTTATCGCAAAGCCTGGTTCTGTTGCCCCGCACACAGAATTTGACGCTGAAGTATACGTTCTAACCAAAGAAGAAGGCGGACGTCACACTCCATTCTTTAAAGGTTACAAACCTCAGTTTTACTTCCGTACTACTGACGTAACTGGTGAAGTAGAACTACCAGCTGACAAAGAAATGGTTATGCCTGGTGACACAATCACCTTTAAGGTAAAACTACTTGCTCCTATCGCTATGGAACAAGGTCTACGTTTCGCTATCCGTGAAGGTGGCCGAACTGTAGGTGCTGGTGTGGTAACCAAAGTTACTAAATAGTAACAAATCTACCTAACGAAAATACCTCCCGGAATGGGAGGTATTTTTTATTCAGGCTTTCGCAGCATAAGCCATACTGCAGCACCCCCCGGAACTAGCATATTACTGCGGACTTCTGGCTGAAAGCCGGCCATATCTACGGAGTACCAGTATGGGCGAGCCCTCAGGGTCAGCTCCTCTAATGGATGCATTGAGGTGCCGTTGTCGAGGCCCTTTTTAGTTAATACGTTCTTGCTCAATGATTGAGTGGCTAGCTGGGCTACAAATAGTGATGGCCTAACAATTCTTTCTGCATCTGGGTTTCTGCTTTTGGCAACTTCAAATTCCTCCTCAATTCGCAACAAGATATCATCATGACGCTCAGTTAGATCGTCGTATATCTCTTTGGGCGAAGGAACCTTCCTCCCCAGCAAGTGATTGACGTTAGGTTTTGGCATAGTGTTACTATAACATGATTATAGGATATCGTAAAAGCAAACACCCGCCTGATACCCGGAGGCACCAGGTGGTGTCTGCGACGGGTGAGGCGGGTTAGGTGATGGTTAGCAGGACCCTCTGGATCCTGCAGTTGTGAGTTTTGACGCGAACCTTGAGCTTGGGCGAAGAAATGTGCGGGAGGCTTCCTCGAGCCGTCATGCATTCCTTGCAGGCCATGAGAAGTTCTTTCTCGAGCTTTCGTACATGTACGAGCTTGACCCCGGCGAGGTCTTCGAGAATCTTCTTGTCACTTCGGTGCGGAGTACGGCTGATGACCAGCTTCTTCAGTCTCGGTCTGCGAGTCTCGTACCTGTACTCGGCGTGTCTGATGATCTGTTCAACCATCTCTTCGATGGTGTCGCAGCCAGATAGCCGTAGCTGCGGTTCTGTTTGTACTTCAGTGGATGCCAAAAAGCACCCCCTTCTGTTCGTATTTGGTCGTTGAGGCCCAACGCGAGGCGATTACTTAAAATCAAGTAGTAGTTTATTCCACAATGCCAACATTTGTCAACACAACCATCTCTTTAAAAGCAAACACCCGCCTGAGCCCGGAGGCACAGGAGGTGTCTACTACGGGCTGGCGGGCTTGATTTGGCTCTCTGGCGGAATGTGCAGTTCGATCCGAAACTGACCCTTCTTGCGCGGGAAAGTCACTATGTGTAGGGTGACGTAACTCGCTAAAGCAGTACTCAGAAGCGGAACGCAGTATTCGACGATTAGCGCCTGAGCCTCAACTGGGCTGTGTGCGATTTCGCCGAGTTGATCTCGTGTCAGGTCCTTGCGGAAGCAAAGACCGTCCTCGGTGTTCTTCCAGTTTCTTGACTGTATAGCCGTGTGGACTTCTGACACGAATTCCTGAGCTATCGCGAGCGCCTCTGCGTTGTCAAAGGTGGTCATTGCTGATCACCTAAAGGCAACATTCAGAAACACTGCGAGTTCGAAAGCCATGATCACTAGTGCGAACACTAGACCGCCCCAATGAATTCTTAGGGGCATTTTGCGATTCACCTCTTTCCATTTGTGGATTGTCCTACTCTTCAACAAAACGTCTTTGAGTCAAGTAAAATATACCATTTAAACGTAGTTTCTGCAACCCCTAAAATGCAAAAACCCCGCCAAAGTCCAGAGACGTCAGCGGGGAGTCTGCAGTGGACGGGCAGGGCGTATGTGACTACAAAAAGGTGCTCATCGATCCACTGTCCATACTGCGCAGTAGATGTTTGATAACCATTTGGTCACGAATCAGACAGAGGTTGGTGTACGCCGACGTTGCAGGCTCACGCGCGCAGTATCCGTCGGCCTTGTTGTACTCATCCCTTTTTTCATTGAGACCTGGAACTATTAGTACATGTTCCAGGAAAACGAAGAACAGACAACCACCACCTACGTAAATCACGAGGCCTAGCAGCATCTTACCTCCTCTCAGAGGTTCACGAATGGTTAGAAAATCAGATGGATTAGGTCTTCGACCATGTCAATCAGCACCGGGATCATGATCCCAAGTACGATTGAGCCACTGATTACCAGAAGTACCCACATACTGTCTGGCTTTTTCTCATCTGACTGTGTCATATGAGTCTCCTTGTGATTGGTTAGTGCGCGTACTTGAGCGCCGATAGATCAATGTCGTCGCTGATAACTGCGTACACGAGGAGCGCGATGAGCACAGCGACGAGTAGTGGTAGTACCACTGTCTTGATTGGGTGCGACTTTTCTTTCACTGTATCCTCCCAGATAACATTAAAAAGATTAGTTACGCAAATCATAACACTTAATTATTGTATCGGCAACTTGCAACAGAGGCCGAAGTGGGTTAGTATAGTTTCATATATCAAATATATATGCCGATAATTCGCTCAGTGAAACCCTGTGAGAGGTTACGGTATCGTACATAATAAAGGAGTTAACCTCATGGCAGAAGCATCTGCACAAGTGCCGCGAATCCGTATTCGCCTAAAGGCATATGATCACAAAGTGATCGACCAATCAGCAAAACAAATTATTGACACAGCTCTACGTAGCGGTGCGCAAGTAGCCGGTCCCGTACCGTTGCCTACGCGTCGTTCTACGTACACCGTAGTCAAAAGTCCACACGTCTATAAAAAGGGCGGAGAAGCCTTTGAAATGCGTGTACACAAGCGTCTAATCGACATTTCTGGTGCTAGCGCCAAGACTATCGACAGCTTGCAGAATCTACCCCTACCGGCTGGCGTAGACGTTGAAATTCGAATGTAGCAAAACGCTCGTGCTTTTGGTATAATTACGCACGAATGGCAAAGAAAAAAATAAACATATTACCCGAAGAGAAAGACAGCGCCTTTTTACTGAAGATTGTCATGTATATTATCCTTGCCTCTGTCTGGATAAAGTTCCAAGAACCGCTAGATTTGTTTGTAGTAGGCATCAGTGGCGTGCCAATAGGACTGTTTGTTGGCTTGATAGTTGCCAGACAAGACAGGTTTCAGATTGACCGCAAAATCGAGTATGTAGTACTGATTGTGATGACAATTGTTACGTATTTTATACCTGCCGGCATAGTGATATAAAAAACCACCCGTAAAGGTGGTTTTTTATAGTTAGGATCGATTACTACTGTTCTTTGATAGTTTGTGCGTCGATCTGGTCGTAGATGTCGTTGACGCGTTGGTTGGTGTTGTATGACAGCGACGCTGCTGCTACAACTGCGATACCAATCAATACCCAGTAAACGGTGTTGATGTTTGGCTCAACCTTCCAGAATGCCTTTTTTGTACTTTTTTTAGCTGCAACACTTCGTTTAACGGTTGCTTTTGCTGTTTTCTTTGTAGTAGTTTTCTTTCGTGTAGCCACGTTTGATATCTCCTTGTTTTTAGATGTTAGCATTATGACGTACGTTAACAAAAATTACAATTACTTTTATGCTTAATAAAGTTTCACTAATCTGTTGACACAGGGGCACCACAACTGTTACTGTGAAACGAGCGATTTTTTTAATTTGCAAGAAATAACAGATCATTCTTGGTGAATCGGCAGGTCCGCGTTAGCGTGGATACCACCGAAAACCAAGAATTTTAAATGGGAGAAGAGCATGAAGACTCTTTTAGGCACCAAAATTGGTATGACCCAAGTCATCAGCGATGACGGCGTTGCAACACCTGTAACGTTGATTCAAGCTGGTCCTATCACCGTGACTCAGGTAAAGACTGTCGAAAACGATGGTTACAACGCGGTACAAGTAGGATTTGGCATGGGTAAGAACCTGAGCAAGGCCGTCGCTGGACACGTAAAGTCCAGCAAAACCACCCCCAAGCATCTGCACGAAGTGCGGGTTGCCGAACTACCAGCCGGCGTCAAAGTCGGTGATGTATTCGATACGAGCGTCTTTGAACTCGGCGAAGTGGTGAGTGTTACAGGAACTTCAAAAGGTAAGGGTTTTGCCGGCACCGTGAAGCGTCACAATTTTAATACTAGTAAGCGTACTCATGGTGGTAACGGAAACGTTCGTAAACCAGGTTCAATCGGTTCTATGTACCCTCAAAAGGTATTCAAGGGCAAACGAATGGCCGGTCACATGGGTGCAGAACAGGTCACTGTCAAAGGTCTGAAAGTTGCATATATCAGCAGCGAGGATAACCTGATTGGCGTACGTGGCGCTGTACCGGGCCCCCGTCGAGGCTTGGTGACTATCGGAGGAACTGTCTAATGGCTGAAACTACAACGGCAAAGAAACCTACCTTGGACAAGGCAGTATTCGACGTGGAAGTAAAAAACCACGAACTCCTAAAGCTTGCGTATGATTCATACCTAGCAAACAGCCGTGGTGCAAACGCAACGACAAAACGTCGTGGCGAGGTGCGCGGCGGTGGTAAGAAACCTTGGAAGCAGAAAGGAACTGGGCGTGCACGTTTCGGTTCTAGCCGTAACCCTATCTGGCGCGGTGGTGGTATCGTATTTGGCCCACTAGGCAACGAGAACTACACAAAGACTGTTCCTGCTGCTAGCAAGCGTTTGGCTGTACGCCAAGCACTAACACTAGCTAAAAAGGCTGACAAGATTGTCATAGCCGACCTGAAAACTACCGGCAAGACTAGTGAAGTAGCTGCATTTATGACTAAAAACAAGCTAGATGTACGACGTGTTCTACTAGTTCCCGAAGAAAAGACCGATGTTATAGCTCGTGCTACAAAGAATATTCAATCATTCGAAGTAGTTAGCCCGACATATTTGACTGTCTATCACATACTAAACGCTGACAAGATCGTAGTCAGTGCCAAAGCTCTACCGAAAATTGAAGCATGGCTTAAAGGAGGCAAATAATGAGTATTTTAACTATTATTCCTATCGCCAGTGAAAAAGCCTATGCAACTAGCCTATCTAACGTCTATGCGTTCAAGGTGCCAATGCGCGCCAACAAACAGCAGATCATTGCAGCTGTTGAAGCTCAATATGGAGTTAGCGTGAAGGATGTTCGTACATTGATCCAAAATGGCAAGACCATTACCGTTTCTCGTGGCAAAAAGGCTCGTCCTACTACTACCAAGCGTGTAGATGTTAAGAAAGCTTATGTTAGCCTGAACGAAGGTAGCAGCATCAAGCTATTTGACGATGTTAAAGAAGACGAAAAGGAGACTAAATAATGGCTATTAAACAATACAAGCCAACTACTCCTGGCCGTCGAGGTATGAGCTCTCAGGACTTTGATCAGATTACTACTCGCAAGCCACTAAAGAGCTTGATCAAAACCAAAAAGCAAAACGCCGGTCGCAACAACACTGGTCGCATAACTGTTCGTCACCGTGGTGGTGGTGTAAAGCGTCACTATCGTTTAGTGAACCACAAACTAGCACCAGGCACAGTTGCCACTGTTGAGCACATCGAATATGATCCTAACCGTTCAGCCCGTATTGCACGTATCAAAGACCAAAACGGTCTATATCACTACGTCATTGCTGATACTCAGATGCGTCAAGGTCACAAGATTACATCTGGTGCCGAGGCTCCTATAGAGTCTAGCAACCGCTTGCCGCTTTCACACATTCCAAACGGTACAACCATATACAATATTGAGATTTCACCAGGTAAAGGTGGCCAAATGGCTCGTGGAGCTGGTACCAAAGCTCAGCTAATGGCTAAAGAAGGCGACTACGCACAGGTCAAGCTACCGTCAGGCGAAGTTCGACGTTTCCGCGTAGAGTGCATGGCCAGTATCGGTACTGTTGGCAACGTACAGCACCAAAACATCAAGATTGGTTCTGCCGGTCGTAACCGTAAAAAAGGTATCCGTCCATCTGTTCGTGGTGTAGTAATGAATGCTACCGATCACCCGCATGGTGGTGGTGATGGTGGATCACACGGACCAGGTAAACCGCCGCGTACTCCATGGGGTCAATTGACTCTAGGACACCGTACGCGTCGCCGTAAATACAGCAATAAATTGATTGTCAAATCTCGGCATGAAGCAAAGAGGAAGAGGTAAAATATGAGTCGTTCACTTAAAAAAGGACCATTTGTAGACTTCAAGCTTGCCAAGAAAGTGGCGGCATTGGGTCCAGATGATCGTACAGTTATCAAAACATGGGCTCGTGCTAGCACTATTTCACCAGAAATGGTTGGACGGACTATATCCGTTCACAATGGCCGTATGCATGTTCCTGTTTATATTTCTGAAAACATGGTTGGTCACAAGCTAGGTGAGTTTTCGCCTACTCGCAAGTTCCGCAAGCACGGTGGAAAGGATAAAAAGTAGGTCATGAGTAACACTATTACTGCAAAAGCTATAGCACGTGGCGTTCAACAGACTCCACGCAAAGTTGGCCTAGTTGCCAGCCTAGTTCGTGGTCGCACAGTTGCTGATGCGCTAGTTATTCTAGAGCACACGCCAAAGCGCGCTGCTAAACCAGTCGCAAAGGTTATTGCCAGCGCTGCTGCAAACGCAACTAACACTTTTGGTGCAAAGGAGGACACGCTAGTTATTGATAACCTACAAGTAACTTCCGGGCCTCGCCTGAAGCGCTTCCGACCGATTGCCCGTGGTTCCGCAAATCCATACATCAAACGTACAGCACATATTTCTGTTGTTGTCCGTGGTGACGAAAAGCCGAAAAAGAAACCAGCTGCTAAAAAAGCTGACGAAAAGGAGACCAAGTAATGGGACAAAAAGTAAACCCAATTAGCATGCGTCTTCAGGTGACTAAAAACTGGCGTTCACGTTGGTTTGTAGCCAACAAACGAGATTTTGCTCAGTGGCTTAACGAAGACGGAAAAATCCGAACACTAATCGAAAAGAAATTTGCTGCTCGACCGACTATCAACCTGATCGAAATCGAACGACGTGGCGGACAGGTAGAAGTTACTATCCACACAGCCAAAGCCGGTGTTGTAATCGGTCGTGGTGGTGCTGGTGTCAATGAAATTCGTGATGAAATTGCAAAGATTGTCAAAATGCCAGTTCGAATCAACATCGAAGAAGTCAAACGCCCTGACCTAGCTGCAAAGCTAGTTGCCGAGAACATCGCACATCAGCTAGAGCGTCGCATTAACTTCCGTCGCGCTATCAAAATGGCTGCACAAAACACTATGAACGCTGGCGCAAAAGGTATTCGTATCGAAGTAGCCGGACGTTTGAATGGTGCTGAAATGTCGCGTCGCGAAAAACTAATCAATGGTTCTGTACCTCTGCACACTATTCGTGCTGATATTGATTACCATGGCGCACGTGCTCAGACTAAAGCCGGTGTTATCGGTGTGAAAGTTTGGATCTACAAAGGAGAGGCTGTCTAATGTTACTACCTAAAAAGACCAAATTCCGCAAAGTCCGTAAAGGCAAAAACAAAGGGGTTGCTACTAGTGGTAACTACATTGCTTTTGGTGACTATGGATTGCAGAGCATGACTAACGAACGTATCACGTCTCGTCAGATCGAATCTGCACGTCAAGCTATGACTCGTTACATCAAACGTGGTGGTAAAATCTGGATCCGTATCTTCCCTCACACTCCAGTTACCCGCAAACCACAAGACGTAAAGATGGGCAGCGGAAAAGGTAACCCAGAGTTTTTCGTAGCCAAAGTAAAAGCCGGTACGGTATTGTTTGAAATGAAAGGTGTATCTGAAGAACTTGCACGCGAGGCTATGCGCCTAGCGGCTCACAAGTTACCAGTCAAAACCCGTTTCATTCGTAGGGAGGACGCGTAATGGCTAAAGTAACTAAAAAGACTACCAAAAAGGAAGTTGATTTGACCAAGAAAACTGTTGCTGAGCTAAATGCAGAGCTAATCACTACTCAAACTGACCTAGTTGAAGCCAAGCGTTCACATGCTGCCCGCGAGTTAGTTAGCACTGTTCGTATCAAAGATTTACGTCGACAAGTAGCGCGTATCAAAACTGTTTTAAGCCACAAGATTAAAGAGGAGACCAAGTAATGTCACGAAAAATAACCGGTATTGTCACCAGCGATAAAGCTGACAAAACTATTCAGATCACTCTGACTAGCCGTTTGACGCACCCTCTTTATGGCAAGCAGTACACACGTAGCCGTAAATTTGCCGCTCATGACGAGAAAAACGAAGCAAAAATGGGCGACCGTGTGGAAATCGAAGAAGTCCGCCCGATCAGCCGCACAAAGAGCTTCAAATTAGTTAAAGTTATCCAACGCGGCCACGAGCAGGTTGCCATCAAGGAAGAACCAGCAGCTGAAGCACCAGTGAAAGAGGAGACCAAGTAATGATCCAACAAGAATCACGTCTAAAAGTCTGCGACAACAGTGGTGCAAAGGAAATCCTATGTATCCGTGTTCTCGGCGGTACTCGTCGTCGTTATGCTCGTGTTGGTGATATTATCGTCGCTACTGTAAAAGACGCTAGCCCAACAGGCACAGTGAAAAAGAAATCAGTTGTTAAGGCCGTTGTAGTACGAACAGTCAACAAGATCAACCGTAAAGATGGCAGCACGATCGCATTTGACGACAACGCTGCAGTTATTCTAGGTGACGACAAGCAGCCACGTGCGACTCGTGTCTTTGGCCCTATCCCACGTGAACTGCGTGAGCTCGGCTATGCAAAGATCGTTAGCTTAGCACCGGAGGTACTCTAATATGGCTATATCACGCATCAAACAGGGCGACACAGTAAAAATTGTTAGCGGTAGCAACAAGGGCAAAGTCGTAACAGTACAATCAATCAAAGGCGATAAAGTCCTTTTGTCAGGCATCGGCAACCGCAAACGTCATCAGGCTGCAAATACTGTTGCACCAGCTGGCAAGCGCGATGTTCAGTTACCAATTCACATCAGTAACGTCGCACTAGTCATCGACACAAAGACTAACAAAACCAGCCGTGTCGGTTACGTTGTAAAACCAAGTGGCGAAAAAGTCAGAATCGCTCGTCAAGCTAAAGGAAAGGAGATCAAGTAATGGCTACTACAAAAACAGCACCCAATACGTCAGCACCACGTCTGAAGTCTCTTTATAGTGAAAAATTAGTTGCCGAGTTGGTAAAAGATTTAGACCTAAAAAACCCACACCAGGCACCAAAGCTAGAAAAGATAGTAGTATCTAGTGGTATTGGCAAGAACAAAGACGACAAACGTTTCTACGAAGTCGTAACAAACACAATTACAAAGATAACTGGTCAAAAGCCAGTTGATCGCATGGCCAAGAAGTCAATTGCTGGTTTCAAGATCCGTGCAGGCATGAACCGTGTTGGCGTCAGCGTGACACTACGTGGCAACCACATGTATGAGTTTCTAGATCGCCTAACAAACGTTGCATTGCCTCGTGTCCGTGACTTTCACGGTATCAAGCGCAAAGCTTTTGACCGATCAGGCAATTACAGCTTGGGTATTAACGACCAATCAGTATTTCCAGAGCTAGGCTACGAGGACACAAACGTTCTACACGGCCTACAGGTAACATTTGTGATCGACCAAGGAAGCCCAGAGAAATCACGTGCATTATTAGAAAAGTTCGGCCTGCCGTTCGAGAAAGGAGGCAAATAATATGGCCAAGAAATCTTCCATCGCCCGCGATGAAAAAAGAAAGAAAATGATCCAAAAATTTGCCGCCAAGCGAGCAGAGCTAAAGGCAGCTGGAGACCTAGAAGGTTTAGCAAAATTACCGCTAAACTCTAGCCCAACTCGCTGGAAGAACCGAGACATTTTAACGGGACGTCCTCACGCATACATGCGTAGGTTCGGTCTTAGTCGAATTAGTTTTAGAGAAAAAGCCTCAAAGGGAGAAATCCCGGGCGTAACAAAGAGTAGCTGGTAAGGAAGGAGAAGGAAATATATGTCATTACAATCTACAGACCCAATCGCTGACCTACTTACCCGCATTCGAAACGCTATCATGGTAGGCAAATCTGAAGTTCGTGTTCCAACGAGCAAGTTAAAAGTTGTTGTAGCAAAAGAGCTACAAAAAGCAGGTTACCTGCACTCAGTTGAGGAAGAAAAAGGTACGCCACGCGGTACGTTGGTAATATCGATCAACAAACCTGGTGCAAACGCAAACATCACAGAGCTAAAGCGTATTAGCAGCCCTGGCCGACGTGTCTATGCATCTGCAAGCGATGTACCAAAAGTCAAAAGCGGACGCGGTATTGTGCTAGTTAGCACCTCAAAAGGTGTTTTGAGTGGTCGTGAAGCAGTTAAACAAAAACTTGGTGGCGAAGTGCTACTAAGTGTGTATTAGAAAGAATATTAAGGAGAAAATATAATGAGTCGAATCGGAAAACTACCAGTAGCTATTCCAGATGGTGTGACAATTACGGTCGACGCTGAAAAAGTAGTAGTCAAAGGGCCCAAGGGCGAATTGTCTACTCCAGTGTTGAGCCATGTAACTGTTACCTCAGAGGATGGCCAGCTAATCGTTGCTCGCAAAAGCGACGAAAAGATCAGCAAATCACAACACGGACTAGTCCGCAGCCTCATCAACAACATGGTTGTTGGTGTAACAAAAGGTTTTGAAAAACAACTAGAAGTTAACGGCGTTGGATTTCGTGTTGGCGGTGGTGGTCAAAACCTTGAAATGCAACTAGGTTTTTCACACCCAGTAAAATACCAGGCCCCCGAAGGTGTTGACCTAAAAGTCGACAAGATGAAGATCACAGTTAGCGGTATTGATAAGCAACAAGTCGGACAAATAGCCGCAGAGATACGTGCATTGAAAAAACCAGAACCTTACAAAGGCAAAGGTATTAAATACGTTGACGAAGTAATCTTGCGCAAGGCTGGAAAGGCAGGAGCGAAATAATGAGTAACCATTTAGCTAAAAAACAACTAGGCAAGACGCTGCGTAAAAACAGAGTCCGCTCAAAGATTAGTGGTACTGCCGCTCGTCCACGCCTAACAGTTAATATCAGCAACTTGCATGTTAGTGCACAGTTGATTGATGATGAATCAAGCAAAACACTAGCCTACGCAACTACAGTCGGTACAAAAGCCAAAGGTACAGCTACTGAAAAAGCTGCCATTGTAGGCAAGGATATTGCAGCCAAAGCCAAGAAGGCAAAGATAACAAAAGTCGTATTCGATCGAAATGGTCGTGCATATGCTGGTCGCTTGAAGGCCCTAGCAGATGCAGTTCGACAGGAAGGAGTTGAGGTTTAACCATGGCAGAAGCAGCAAACAATCAAAAAACTCAGCGTCCACCACGCCAGAACAACGGTGCGCCAGTTGAGAGTTCACCATTCCAAGAAACAGTCATTAATATTGACCGTGTTGCTCGTGTTGTAAAAGGCGGACGACGTTTCCGTTTCAAAGCACTAGTAGTCGTTGGTGATGGAAAAAACAAAGTTGGCGTTGGTGTTAGCAAAGGTCAAGACGTGCAATCTGCAGTCGCTAAGGCTACGGATGTCGCCAAAAAGAACCTAATAACCATCCCAGTTGTTAACGGTACTATTCCACACGAAGCCGAAGTTAAGCTTTCTGGTGCACGCGTGCTGATCAAGCCCGCAGCTCCAGGTACCGGTGTTATCGCTGGTGGCGTTGTCCGCACTAGTACCACGCGAAAAGTGGGTAACAACTCCAGCTAAAAAAAGCGCCGCCAAGGAGGCTAAGTAATGACTAAATATCATGAATTAGAAGTTAGTGCTAACCGAACTAAAAAGCGAGTTGGTCGCGGTATTTCAGCTGGACAAGGTAAAACTGCTGGTCGTGGTACCAAGGGTCAAGGATCTCGTACTGGTAAAAAGCTACGTGCTACCTTTATGGGTGGTCAACGTTCTCTTGTGCAAGCTATTCCAAAAGCTCGAGGTTTTAAAACTATTCGCAAACCGGCTCAAGCTGTGTACCTGCAGGATCTTGAAGCTTTCAAGGGTAAAACAGCAGACAACTTTACACTTTTCGAAGCAAAGTTGATCAAAAATCCTTATCACACGGTAAAGATCATCACCAAAGGTGAGCTGAAATCAAAGGTAACAGTAAAAGTTCAAAACGCCAGCGAATCAGCTGTGGCTGCTATTGTAAAAGCTGGTGGCAGTTTTGACAAAATTGCGGTACCATTGAGGCAGACTAAAAAAGCTGAAGATAAAAAGCCAAAGGCTAAAAAGTAAGCAAAAAAACGCACAAGGAGGGTAACAGACAATGAGATGGGGAACCATTCTGGCTTCACTAAAAAGCCCAGACATGCGCAAGCGCTTGATATCAGTGCTATTGATGATTGTTGCCTACCGTTTTCTAGCCCATGTACCCGTACCTTTAGCCGAACCTACTCAGCTAAAAAAAGTTATCGATACTGTACTAACCGGCAGCGATTTCGGTGGGTTCCTGAACCTCTTGTCTGGTGGCGCATTAGCTAGCTTCTCTATTGTCCTAGTAGGGCTTAGCCCATATATTACAGCCTCTATCATCACGCAGTTAATGACAAAAGTCATACCGAAGCTGGAGGAACTACACAAGGACGGCGAATCAGGTCGACGTAAGATCAACCAGTGGACTCGTATGATCACTCTACCTCTGGCAGTAGTTCAATCAATAGCTTTTATTTTCATACTTCGTCAAACAGTTTTGGCTGGCAATACAGTAGTCCTGAACAATACAACTCCAGTCGAGTGGGTAGTTGCCGTGACTGCAATGACGGCCGGAGCTATGCTATTGATGTGGATCGGAGAGCTAATAACCGAAGAAGGCGTTGGAAACGGTATCAGTCTGCTAATCTTTGCTGGAATTATTTCACAGATTCCAACTACTATGGGTACCCTCTGGACTTCTTTAACGCAAACCACAGGTGAAAAACTTCATCTTTTGTATTACACATTCCCAGTCGATGCAACCAGCTTCTGGACGACGCTGATACTCGGTATCGCGGGCTTAGTGGTGTTATATATCTTGGTAAAGATCAACGAAGCCCAACGCATAATACACATTAACTACGCGAAACGTGTGCAGGGCAATACTGCCTACGGCGGCACCACGAGCATATTGCCGGTCAAGATTATTACTGCCGGTGTTATTCCAGTTATTTTTGCTGTGGCATTCCTGTCACTACCAGCGTTCATAGGACAGATACTAAAAGCTACCCAAAACCCACAGTACACCGAGCTAGCTAGTAACTTGATCAAATGGTTCCAGGCGCCACAAGGCGGCTTAACTACGCTTGCTGACGGTGCGTGGGTCTACCCAGTAGCGTACTTTATTTTGGTTGTGGCGTTTACATATTTTTACACTGGCATCGTCTTTAACTCTGACGAAATAGCCGAAAACCTACAAAAGCAAGGTGGGTTTATATCACACATACGCCCTGGCATAGCTACCGCAAAGTACCTCAAGAGCGTAGTAAACCGACTAACACTATTTGGCTCGATCACTCTAGGTGTAATCGCAATACTGCCATTTATAGGTGAATATGTAGGCGCTCAGTTCGGCGTTACTACCGCAAACCTTGCTATCGGCGGTACGGGACTATTGATTGTTGTCTCTGTTGCTCTAGAGGCGTTACGTCAGATCAACTCCCGTGCTCTCATGGTCACTTACGACGAATACAAATAATTGACATTCAGTCCAAAAAAGCTACAATGAAAGTACAAATTGTAGCTTTTTCTCAAAGAAGGGAATTTTGAGGAAAACTCTTTACTTGACCCTATAACTCGTGTATAATCATTCCTTGTAGTCTATGGCAGTTCAAAAGGAAGTAATCAAGCTAACAGGTAAAGTACTAGAAGCTCTACCGAACGCCCAGTTCAAACTGGAGCTTGAGAACGGCCATACGATCATCGGGCACATTTCGGGTAAGATGCGTAAGCACTACATTCGTCTCGTTCCAGGTGACAAAGTGGAAGTTGAGTTAACCCCCTACGATCTAACAAAGGGCAGAATCACCTTCCGCGTCAAAGAATAATCAACCATAAGGTAGTTTTTACAGGAGATAACCGTGAAAGTCCGCGCTAGTGTCAAGAAAATCAGTCCAGACGATCAGCTAGTACGCCGCAAAGGCAAACTTCGTGTTATCAACAAAAAACGACCTAAAAACAAGCAAAGGCAAGGTTAAAGCGTGGCTAGAATCGCAAACGTAACAGTTCCAACTGAAAAACAAGTTCAGATTAGTCTGACTTATATCTATGGAATTGGCCCAAAGTACGCTCGCGACATTCTAGAAACAACTAAAATCGAGCCTACAAAACGCGTCAAGGACCTTTCAGAAGCAGAACTAACAAAGATCCGTAACATCATCGACCAAGATTATAACGTCGAAGGCGACCTTCAGCGTGTTGTCAGCAACAACATCAAGCGTCTAAAAGACATCAGTTCATACCGAGGCTTGCGCCACAAAAACGGCCTTCCGTCACGTGGACAACGTACTCGTACAAATGCACGTACCCGTCGTGGTAAAAAGATCGCTGTCGGTGGTACACAAAAGAAAGCAGCGAGTAAGACTTAGGAAATTTTTATGGCAGAAGATAAAACCACACCAACCACTACAGAAGCCGTCGCAGAAACAACTGCGCCGAAGCCTAAAGTTTCTCGTAAAAAGCAGAAACGTCCTGTTCCATCTGGACAGGTTCATATTCAAGCTACCTTTAACAACACAATTATCACATTTACAGACAAAAAAGGCGGCAAGCTAACCGCCAGTAGCGCTGGTGCGTGCGGATTCCGTGGTAGCAAGAAAGGCACAGCCTATGCAGCTCAGATTGCTAGTGAAAAGGCAGCCGAAGCAGCTAAAGCCGCACACGGCGTCAAATCAGTAGACGTATTCGTAAAAGGTGTTGGTTTAGGCCGCGATGCAGCTATCCGAGCCCTAACTAACGTAGACATTCAGGTAGACAGCATCAAAGACGTAACAGGTACACCGCATGGTGGAACCCGCCCACGTAAAGCGAGGAGAGCATAATGGCACGAGATCGAAGTCCTATAGTTAAACAAAGCCGTCGCGAAGGCTACGCTTTGCATCCCAAGGCTCATAAAATAATGGCCAAAAAGAGCACTCCTCCAGGCCAGCACGGGCGCTCACGTCAGGCAAAACCTAGCTTGTATGCTACTCAGCTACGTGAAAAGCAAAAAGTCCGTCGTATTTATGGCCTACTAGAAAAGCAATTCGCTAAACTGATGAAAGAAGCTTCACGCTCACGCGGACAATCTGGTGAATTACTACTAGAACTGCTAGAGCGTCGTCTAGATAACGCTGTATAC
>JACPYF010000031.1 GCA_016196195.1 Candidatus Saccharimonadota bacterium
ACCAACTTGTCACTCATGGTTTTTGCTGAACCGGCTACTCCTGAGCCGTTCAGCACAACAATGCTGGCATTTTCCTTGGTTGCTGCATCCTGTGTGAGGCGTTTTTGTATATACGAATGAATATCAGTATAAATGTGCAGCCCGGCAGTTGGCTTCACTACACTTTGCCCGTTAACATTTCCCGTAGTTAGCAGAGCTGGCTCTACGTCAACTAAACTAAAGCGGTCAATCTTCGGTTCATTTATTACTTTAGCGAGATCGATGAGGGTCTTTATCTCACCACTGACAAAGTTTGTACGGATATTATCACCCAACGAGTCAATCAGCTTTGAAGCCGCCACAGGGTTCGCCAAAGTACCAGCACTGGAAGCTTTGTTACGAAGTGCAACTAATATCTTTTGCTGGTTAATTTCGCGATCGAAGTTACCTCGGCTCAAACCATATCCGCCGGCATCGTTTCGAGCACGAGAAAGCGCCAGAGCATGCTTGCCGTCCAGATGAGCCATGCCGTTGGGGTACTTTACGTAGTAACACTTAAAATTACATTCCCAGTCAAAGTTGCGGTCTAAGATGCCCCTAGGGTCGTCGCTCTCGATCTTTACATCTACTCCGCCTACAGCATCTACGCCCTGCTGGACGGCTTTGTAGCCAACAAACATTGAGTATTGTACGTCCAAGCCATAGACTTCGCCAACTTTCTTTCGCAGAGCGTCAGCGCCCTTGGCAGAATACTCACCCTCTTTTTTATTTGGATCAGAACATTCGTATACAACATTTATTTTACCTTCGTAACCAAACTCACAATCGTCGTCATATTTGACCCACAAGTCCCTAGGAACACTAGTAATTGCCGCTATCTTCTTTGTCTGATCAACGCTAACTATCATGATTGAGTCCGTTAGCGCAGCCCCATCGTGGCTATTAGGATCATCTTCACTGGTACCAAAGATCAATATATTACTACGACCATTTTCGTCCTGCTTTAGAGGCTGACTACTTGAAAATGCGTCAAATAAATTGCCGCCAAATATCTTGCTACCCGCAATAAAGGCCTTGATCGCCAAAAAGCCACCTATCAGGACAATGATGATCAGTAATATCTTGAAAAACTTTTTTACACCCTTTTTGGTGATGCGTTTTTTCTTTTTAAAAGGCTTTTCTTCAAATTTTTTGAGCGATTCATCTATGTCGCTTCTTTTTATGCCTGTTTTAGGGGCTGTACTAGATCTAACCTCATGCACAGGCTTGATAGCTGTGTTGTCTTTTAGAAAGCGCTGGGGCACTGGCTCGGCTCCTAGATTCCTAACCCTATTATTGTCACGGCGACGAAGACTAAACCCGTCAATTGAATTGTCATTTTTACTCATTTGCTCTGGATAGTATAGCAGATTATGCTCACGTTTTGCTTAATTATTAACTGGCAAAATTTATGACCATAAACAACTAGTGTATGATGTATAAAGATGGATCCAAACAAGACAAATAGCATTCTAAAAGACGTTTTAGGCGTAGTTATGTTTATTGCGCTAGTCGTAATAGGTGTGATGCTAATAAACGCCTTCGTTTTCCGCAGCTTTAACGTCGAAGGACCTAGTATGGAAAAAACAATGTATACCGGCGACAAGCTGATCGTCAACAAAATCCCCGTAACATTTGCCAATATTCAAGGCAAGAGATATACACCCGAACGAGGGCAAGTCATAGTATTTAAAAATCCCGAACTATCATTGGGTCTGGTAGGTAAAGACGAATATATCGTCAAGCGAGTCGTAGCATTCGCAGGCGAAACAGTTCATGTAAAGAACGGCAAAGTCACGGTCTTTAACAACGCCCACCCAGACGGCTTTGACCCAGATACACTAACAGATGACACAGAGGGATCTCCCACCAGCGGAGACGTTATAACTAAAGTTCCAGCAGGCGAAATATTTGTTATGGGCGACCATCGTCAAGGTAATTACTCGCTAGACTCACGCAGCGGACTAGGCACAATACCCCTACAAGATATCGTTGGACCTGTCGGCATGCGGATATTTCCGTTTCAACAATTTAGGTTCTTTTAGTTAAAAACCTTTAGTTATTCGCTCTAAATCTTTTTCGTCTTTAAAATTGATGACTAGCTGACCACCTTTGGCCGTAGTCTTGATTCTTACCTCTGTTGATAGACGTTTTGACAGTCCCTTTGTCAGCGGTGTTTCAGTTAGGGTAGAACGCACTGCAGATGATTTCTTGTCACTCCCCTGGCCTCTTTTATACCCAATCACAAATTGCTCGGCGCGGCGCACGCTCCAGGCTTCATTGATGACATGCTTTAACAAATCATCTTGTGCTGATTTATTGTCCAGTGCCAATATCTGCCTAGCGTGACCTTCACTGATATCACCTTCGATTAGCGCCTGTTTGGCATTTTCGGGAAGCTGCAGCAACCTCAAGGCATTACTGATGGTGGCGATAGATTTTCCACCTACCCTAGCACCAATTTCATCTAACTTCATATTGAACTGATCGCGCAGCTTTAGGTATGCGGTGGCTGTCTCTAGTGCATTTAGATCACGACGCTGCAGGTTTTCGATCAGTGATATCTCTAGGCGATTCTGCGCGCTAAGCGTTCGTACAATCGCCGGTACCTTGGTTAGACCGGCCTTTTTGCTAGCACGATAGCGCCTCTCGCCCGCTACAATCTGAAATTTGCCATCAAATGGCACAACAACTAGTGGCTGCAAGACCCCATGCTCTTTTATAGAGTTGGCTAGCTCGCTTAATGCCACCTCGTCAAAGCTGCGACGAGGTTGATTTTGATCGGGTGTAATGTCATTTATATTAATATGACGAAGCTCAGATACTTTTTGGTCTTCACTAGCAGTTGGGTCAAATGTCTCGTTCAAAAGCTCGGTTGGTAGCAAGCTATCGAAACTTCTGCCTAGGCCTTTCTTCTGTGCCATGGTTAATCTCCGACCCTAGTCATCAACTCTTTTGTAGCAGCCTTGTAAGCCCTAGCGCCTTTGCTCCAGCGTTCATACGCACCGATCGGCAAGCCATGACTAGGTGCCTCAGCCAATCTGATATTTCGCGGTATTGTCGTCTCGAAAACTTTGCCCGGAAAATGCTTTTTGATCTCGTCATGGACCTGTTTTGATAGCGATGTACGGCTATCGAGCATTGTTACCAGTACGCCTAGCAGCTCTAGAGTCGGGTTCATACCTTTTCGCACCAATTTCATAGTCTCGAGTAGCTGCCCCAAGCCTTCCATGGCGTAAAATTCCGCCTGAACCGGTAGCACGACGTAGCTGGCGGCTATCAAGGCGTTGACAGTCAGCAGACTGAGGCTCGGCGGACTATCGATTATGATGTAGTCGTACCCACCGCCATCGTCAATTCCTTTTTTCAGCCGAACAAATTTGTTGTTCAAGTTTGCTAGCTCTACCTCTGTATTAGCTAGGTGTGAAGTAGTAGGTATTAGTGACAGATTCTTGTGTTTAGTCTTTTTGGCTACATCCGCTAGCTTTGCGTCTGAAACAAGTAGATCGATGACGCTCTTTTCGATTTTAGTCTTGTCTACGCCCAGTCCGCTAGTGGCATTTCCCTGCGGATCTAGGTCGATCAATAATGTTTTTTTACCACATTTGGCTAGGTAATATGCAACATTGATCGCCGTAGTCGTCTTGCCTACGCCGCCCTTTTGATTTGTCACCGCAATAATAACTGGTTTGCTCACAATATGTCTGTCTTCCCTCTCTATGTATGCACTCAATTATACCACGAGCGTGAAAAGTTTATGGGCATTAAAAAACGCCCATTTTCTCGGGCGTTTTTTGTTATTTGATCGATGTGATCTGTATTCGGCTGTATTTCTGCCGATGGCCTTGTTCTTTGTGAACACGCTTTTTCGCTTTAAAGCGAATCACGCGGATCTTATCACCCTTCACCTCAGGCTCTAGTACTTTTGCGACGACTTTCACGTCTTTCACGGTTGGAGTTCCAACTTTGGTGGTTTTACCATCAAAGGTTAGAAGCGCGTCAAGCGTGAGCTCTTTTGTTCCATCTTGGAGGCGGTCCACCAAGAGGGTCTCTTTTTCGGTAACAATGTGTTGTTTGCCACCGATTTTGACGACTGCTTTTGTCATTTCTTTTCCTTACAATTAATTTAGTTCAGGGGTAGATTGTAACAGAGATGCCCTCTGGTGTAAAGCCTGCTGTGTGGTAGAATAATATCGTATTAATCAAAGGAAATATATGGCAACAAAAACTGCAAAACCCCAAGCTTTAACAGAAAAAACAGCTAACATTAGCTACCAATCAAACCCATTCTCACTATCATTCGATAAATTTGGGCTATTCTTTGAAAAGAACTTGGGCTGGGCTATCGCCTTGATAGTTTTCCCTATATTTTACTTTTTCTTGCAGATGCTTGGGGCAGCTTTAGATACTTCTACAGAAAGCGCCCATGCTGCGATGAATACTGCTAACACCGGTGTTACGCCGTGGCTAGCCGCTGTCGTAGCATTCTTGGTTTTATTTTCGACACTAATAATCGCGTTCATGATAGTAGCTGGTGTTGCGCTTAATACCTTTATTACAGGACTGTTTACTTATGTCGCTCTAGAAAATGACGCCGGCAGAACTGCTCGCTTTGGCGCCGCACTTGATGCAGTGGTGTCCCGTTTTTGGCGACTATTCCTAGCTCAACTACTGGCTCTAGCAAAGATATTCGGATGGACCCTGCTGTTGATAGTTCCTGGCATAGTAGCGGCCTTTAGATATGCTCTGCTGCCCTATGTGATCATGGATGAATCTGCCAAGGAAAAGGGTGTCAAAAAATCACACGAACGCGTAAAAACACTTGTCCAGGGCCGCAAGCGAGAAGTCTTCGGCGTAGCTACAGTAGCGGCCATCATACCCTTTGTTGGTGGCATCAATCAGCTAGTCGGCAATGCCGCCCTATATCGTCAACTACAGGTCTTTAATGACAAGAAGTTAGAAAAAGCACCAGTCCACTGGCTAAACTACTTTGGATTTATGCTAATTGGTCTATACGTATTGCTAATTGTATTTATTGTTTCAATAGCGGTAGTCGCCTACATATCCGACCCCTCACAGCTACGCTAAGATTCGCGTCGATGGATTTCTGTATGGTTCAAACCATAAAAGTGCGCTATCTCGTGCCATAGAGTATGCCTAACTTGCTCATACAAATCATTGCCGGTCATCTGGCAATACTGAACTATTGGTAGCTTAAATATAGTGATCTTGTCCGGCAGAACTAGATTATAACCTGCGCCGCGCTGTGTTAGAGGTATGCCCTCATATAGACCGAGTAGCAAGCTGTCGCGGCGCAGGCTGAGCTTTTGTTTTTGGTGCCCATTAGGCTCGTCTGCATACGTCACTACTACGTTCTGCAAGTTTTCGATATCACGTTTTGGCAGATCATCCATAGCGCGGCTGATTAACTGGTCGAACTCTTGGTCGGTTGGGATACTCAAAGACATACTAATGAATGTATACTAATTGTATGGAAAATCAAAACAAACTTCCTGGAAATTATTGGGACTCATCCATTGAGTCCGAACGGGTAAAACCTGCACACTACACCCTGGAAGATGCATGTAAAGAATATGCTCACTCAAATGTATTAATCCTCGGCGATGCCAGTAAAGTCAATGCAGCTTGGTTGATAAATGAGGCCGGAACAAACCACGTAACGGTAGTTGATTCTAGCCATATGCTATTGGATGAAAATGTTCTTTCTCCAGATAACCCTAAGCTAACTTGTATAAAAAGTGATTTTACCGAGTACAAACCAACGACCAATGATTCTTTCGATATGGTCTACGGAAAATCAATTACCTTTTGCCCAAAAAGCTATATTCGAAGTCTATTGGAACTTATACACGAATGCCTGGAATTGAATGGTATATTTATTGCTACTTTCGGCGGTAAAGAAGACAGCTTTAGGCATGAAAATTACACAAGAGTTGAGCTGATAGAGCTACTCGAGGGCGCCGGGTTTGAACTAATCAACATTGAAGAAGTTGGGCCAGAGCAGAGTGCTGGTTTAGTCGTCCCTGGAACCCAACATTACTTTAGGGTCACATCGCAAAGGCGTAATTAACGATAGTTTATAAAATTCGTCACAAAGTCAAAGTCCTGAGCACGCACAGTTTGCATAACAGCCTGCAGGTCGTCTTTACTACCGCTCGTCACACGTACAGCCTCGCCTTGTATCTGGGTTTTTACTTTTGGAAACTTGTCACGCAATAATTTTGTAATTTTTTTGGCTTTTTCTTGATCTAAACCTTCTATAAATGGCACTTCTTGCGTAGCCTTCATGTTGCTCTCGTTGATTGACTTGCTCAGATCCAAAACTTTCGAGCTTTGGTCTCTAGCGGCGAGCTTTTTACGTACAATATCGATTACTGCTTCAACTTGCCAGTCGCCCGCACCAATAATCTTTAGCCCCTTTTTGTCGCCCAACCATTCAATACCGGCTGGCGTGCCTTTAAAATCATAGCGATTACCAATTTCCCGCTCGACTTGGGCGAAGACATTGTTCATTTCTGCTTTGTCATACTCTGAAACAATATCAAACGAAAACTGGGCCATATGTTTAAGCTGTTTCTTGGTCTATTTTGTGCTGGATCAAGTGAATAACAGATGAAATTAACCATGCTAGCAGCAGGTACATGATGATCGCGAAAAGTGCCGCTACGTCAAAGTAACCTGTTTCACCAACTGGCTTGACCGGAAAGATATCACGAAATGGCGCCATATAGTCTGCAGATGTTCGGTAAACAAACTCTACAAATGGCGTACTAGCGTTTGCCGAAAATGCCAACAAAAATACCCTGAGTGCCAATAATACTACTGCTATAAATGCCCACGCGTACACAATGTATGCAATGATCCGGCTAACACTCAAATAGCCTGGAACGTTTACATTTTTGTGATAGTCTACACTTCTTTTTGCTTGCGCCATAATAACTCCCTTTATTATGCAATTATTATAACATTAAAGCTCAATTAAACACCTTTTGGCCGAACGCCAATATCTGAAATATCGAAACCATAATCTTCTAGGGTACTGACGACCAGTTCGCTATCTCCGACTTTGTACTCGTGAGCTAAAGCCTGCAAAAAATCACCGACGTTCTCGAACAACTCTCCGTCAAATTCATAAACTTCTACATGCTCGTCCATAGCGCCCTCCTGTCCTACTTATACCTTTATTATACTCCTCAAAATTACCAAAACTTGTAGTTTGAGCCGGCTGGATACATAATATAAGCATGAGCACAGAACTAAACAATTTATTAGACCTACAAAACAAAGTCGCTATCGTCACGGGCGGAGCCGTCGGCATAGGCGCTGGCATAGCCGAAAGATTACACCAAGCAGGTGCGAACGTCGTCATAGCTGATGTAAGCGAGCAAAATGCTTCGAACGAAGCTGAAAAGCTAAACCAGATCAGGCCAGACTCTGCGCTAGCTGTAACAACTGATGTTAGCAAGAAAGATTCTGTCGATACATTGGTTTCTAGTGCTATACAAAAGTTTGGCCACATAGATATATTGGTCAATAACGCTGGTATCTTCCCTTCGACTCCGCTAGCGCAAATGGAAGAGGCCGACTTTATGAAAGTTATCGACGTGAATTTGCGCGGTGTGTTCTTGACCACCAAAGCGGTCAGCACGCAGATGATATCTCAGGGCAACGGCGGAAAAATCATCAACATTACCTCTATCGATGCCTTACACCCGTCAATGGTGGGTCTGGCCCATTACGATGCTAGCAAACATGGTTTATGGGGATTTACAAAAAACGTCGCAATCGAACTTGCCGAACACAAAATATGGGTTAATTCCATTGCGCCGGGAGGCATTTCCACGCCGGGTGCTGCAGCTATGCAAGATCCGTCCAAAATGCCAGCTGGTGTTGATATGCAGGCACTCACAAATGCCTTTTTGGCTCGTATACCGATGCACCGCATGGGCGAGCCAGATGAAATTGGCAAAGTTGCGCTATTTCTCGCCAGTGACATGTCTAGCTACATGACGGGCTCGCAAATAGTTGTAGACGGCGGCGCTTTACTAGGTTAATTCACAGCAAAAAAATAACCTTCTCCCTCGGCGTCCATGCCGAAAGAGAAGGTTGTTACCGCGCTCGCCAAGAGCGCAGCCTCGAGCTAGTTACTCGTGAGCGTCGTCACGCCCGTTGTGGTTGTCGTCGTGCCCGCTGTGTCCGTGGTTGAAACCGTCGTTACAACCACTTCTGTCGTCGTTTGTGATGACGACGGTGGCCTTGTCCTTGACCAGGATGGCGAACGCGTCGGACTCGATCGTGAGATCACCAATCACAAAGAAGTTCTCCGAACTTTCCTTGAGATTGTCGCCGATGATGGTGACAGGTAGCTCCCACGACGATTGATACGCCGGGATGATGACCTGCTGATTCTCGACCGCGACGTAGTCCACGTTGCTGGTCGCACCACCCCTGCCCTGAGCCTGCTGAGTGCTGTAGGACAGAGTGATCGGAACCGGGTATGGCCTGGACAGAGTGATCGGAACGTAGGCGGTCTTGTTGACATCACCTTCGCGAACCGTCAGATTGCCCAGCCTGATCTTGACCCGATCTGGGTCGGGTGGCGGCGTGTAGGTCACAGTTACCGAGGCGCTACCGGTGTTACCGGCATCGTCGGTGCAGTTGACCGCGATCGTGTTGCTGCCAACTGACAACGCCACGTCACTTCCACTTACCTTGTCACAGGTCGGTATCGGATCCTGATCGTCAGTCACGCCGAACGTGAGATTCGCGGTGCTAACCGTGAAAATCGTTCCGTTTGCAGGTGCCGTGATCGTGACTACCGGAGCTTGGGTGTCCGGCGGGACATAGTTCACATGAACCGTGTCGCTGCCTACATTGCCGGCAGCGTCATTGCATGTGACGATGATCGGATTGTCTCCTTCCACCAACGTGACCGGCGTGCCATCACTGGCACTACAACTGGTCACCCCGACATCGTCTGTCGCGGTGTAGTTGAGCGTCACCGGACTGGCCGAAACCGTCGAACCGTCAGTAGGCGACGTGATGTCGACTACCGGGGCCTGGGTGTCGGCCGCCGAAGCAAGCGAGATGACGAAGTCTGCGACTCCGAAACCGCCGCTGTAATTGACGGCGATCTTGCAGGTCTCGCTGTAACCAGGCGTGGTGCTGTACATGGTGTACGTAACGCTGGTTGGACCCGACGTAAAGCACGAGCCCCCCAGTACGAAAGCCACACCAGTGACACCGAGCGACGGGTTTTCTGCCGCGACGTCATACGTCACAGTCTCACCTGTTGCTGCGGTCTTGTTGTAGTCCGGAAACGGCGGATCAGCCATGGCCGACGAGGCCATGACGAGCGAAAGGACCACTGCCACCAAGGCAGCAGGCCAGATCTTATGTTTGTGCATTAGGTACTTCCTTGTTCGGGGCCCGCACTAGGCGAACCCGATCGATATGACATCACATGTGTTGTCTTACGACAATCATAAATTGTAGCGAATTACCCCTGAAAAGTAAAGGCTGGCGCAAGCTCTTTAGGCTTTTTCTAGACTAATATCCAAGCCGTGATTTTCAACTTTTACTTGCTCTTTGTAGTCGTATTCACCATCGCCCAATGACACTGCCAAAGTCTCAGCCTCTATCGTTTTTTGATGTTCCACAATCGCCTCAGCCAACTCACCACTCGCTTTTAGGCTGAGCTTTATCCGATCATCAACATTTAGACCGGCTTTTTTACGTCCACTCTGTACAAAACGAATCACCTCGCGCATCATGCCCTCACGTTTTAGTTCCGGCGTCAGTTTCTTTTCAATTTCTACCCAAAAATCTTCATCGCGATCTTCATATTGAACAGTTTTTACATTTACTTCGCCTTCTATGATAGATTCATAATATTCACCTAGCTTGTTACCAGCATATGACAATCTCGCCAAAGGTTGTCGCACTTTCCTTTGCTCTTCGCCTTTTTCTTCATCTTTTTTCATGCGTAACATCAGACCATATTCGATTACTTTTCTAGTAAACTGCATGTCTTCGATTACTTTTTTATCAACTTCACCGCTCCTGGGCCAATCTAGCAGGTGAACACTCTCACCACCAGTTAATTTCTGATACAATTCTTCACTCAAGAACGGTGTAAATGGTGCCATGATTTGCGATAGCAACGTCAACACATAGTGCAATGTTCGATATGCATCATTTTTGTCACTATCGTCACCCGATTTCCAGAAGCGACGACGTGATCGACGCACATACCAGTTACTGGCATCATCAATAAATGGCAAGATTGGTTTCACGGCTTCTTGCAATTTATACTCATCAATATTTTCGCCAACTTCGGCTAGTAATTGATGTACACGACTAACAATCCATTGGTCTAATGGATTTGTCAGGTTTCTAGGCTCACCCAAATCACCATCAAACTCCCAACCATCGACGCTGGCATACATAGTAAAGAAATCGTACATATTCCAAACCATTGAAAGTTTGCGCGCAACGTCTTTCACATCTTTGTCTGCCAGGTTTGCATCTTCACCGCTAACTAACGGTGAGTTCAGGAAGAAAAGACGTAATGCGTCTGCACTAGTTTCATCCATTAGTTCCGTCGGATCAGTGTAGTTCTTTAGTTTTTTGCTAATCTTTTTGCCGTCTGCGGCATTCAAAAAGCCAGCACAAATCAAGTTTTTGTATGGTGACTGCCCAAATAGCGCCACGTTCACTGCAGTCAGACTGTAGAACCAACCACGAGTCTGGTCGACGCCTTCTGTGATGAAATCTGCCGGGAAATTAGTCTCGAATTTATGCTTGTTTTCGAACGGATAATGAAATTGCGCAAACGGCATACTGCCAGATTCAAACCAACAATCTATAACTTTGCCAATATGTGACATCTCAGCCCCATCGAGCTCGAATGTAATATCCATCACCATTGGCAAGTGATAGTCGTCGAGTTTTTTACCTGTAAATTCCTCAAATTCTTTGTATGATGCGAAAGCTTTGATCACTGGTGTACCGTCTGACTTCACGCCTTTCCAAACTGGGATTGGTGTTGCCCAGAATCGGTCACGCGATAAGTTCCAGTCGGGAGCACTTTCGATAACATTGTGAAATCGCTTTTCTTTTAGGGCACTAGGCACCCAGCTGGTGCTGTCATTAGCCTTTTGCATGTCAGATTTTTGGTCTTGGATATCCATGAACCAACTAGAGTGTGCTTTGTAGATTAATTTGTGCCCACAGCGGTGGCAATGTGGATATTCGTGACGAATATAGTCGATTTTCATCGCCACGCTTTCGCCCAACAAAGTTTTTGAGATTTCTTTGTTAGTGTCCCAGATATTTTTGCCTAGCCATCGGCCAGATGCGTAGTTTCCGTTCTCGTCCACGACATGCACAACTGGCAAGTTCTTTTCCTGTGCCAGATTAAAGTCATCTTCACCATATGCCGGCGCGATATGAACGATGCCTGTGCCGCTTTCGCTAGATACAAACTCTGCAGCTTGTACTGCATGAGCATGCGGGCCATGATTTTCAAACAGTGGCTCGTATTTTTTGCCAACTAACCATTTGCCAGCAATTTCGTCAACGATTTTATACTCTAACGGTTGGTGTTTTTCATTTACAAATACATCTTTTACCAAATCTTTGGCGACAACTACTTTTTTGCCTTCATATTCAACGACGCTGTAGGTTAGATCTGGATTTATTGCTAGCGCAACGTTAGCCGGTAGCGTCCACGGTGTTGTTGTCCATGCGAGTAGGCTCAAATCTTCGTCTACAAGCTTGAAATAGGTATATAAGCTCGGGTCAGTTACTTCTTTGTAGCTGTTTTCCATTGCTACTTCTGACTTGCTGATAGGTGTGCCGTCATGCACGCAGTACATTAGCACCTTTTCGCCTTCAAAAATCTTGCCCTTTTCGTACAATGTCGTAAATGCCCACCATATAGACTCCATGTACTCTTTGTCCATAGTCTTGTAGGCACCCTGAAACTCTACCCAGCGCCCAACTCGATCAATTACGTCTTCCCATTCGTTACCGCCCTGCACCATCGCCTCGCGACACTCACGAACATAATCATGAATACTAATTTTCGTACCAATCTCGGACTTGTCTTTGATGTTTAGCTTCTTTTCTACATAAACTTCTGCAGGTAAACCGTGACAATCCCAGCCCCACGTTCGCTCAACACGTCTACCCTTCATAGTTTGGTAGCGCGCAACCGTGTCTTTGATAGTAGAAATCAGCAAAGTACCATGATGAGGCAGTCCTGTAATGAATGGTGGGCCGTCATAAAACACAAATGCGTTGTCAGCGGGTCGATTCTCGACAGATTTTTCAAAGGTCTTGTTTTTCTTCCACTGTTTTACAATATCTTTTTCGTATTCGATTGCTTTACGCCTGGTATTTGCTTTGAACTTCATTATTTGTCCTTTCTAAAAACAAAAATCATCTCTTTTGTCTGTCAGAATCCTACATGAGGACGGTACCATCTGACTTCCAAAAGAAATGATTCTTTTAGCGCTTTATTTGCGTGATCTAACGAGTCACTTCCGTCGGGTTCTAACGTCCGCCAGCTGGCAGATTTCTTCCCGATCCTCGTGGTTGATAGCCACTCTAGCGGATATGTTTATATTCTACACCTTTTTTACAGGTAATGGAACAAGTGCACTAGTCTTTGCCTTATATTCACGCCAACCAGCTCGACCTTCAAATCGTTTTTCACTAGGCGGAATGCCGGAAATATATAAAATTAAAAATGTTATAGTCAACGGACCGATTAAACCAACCCACCATGGCATGACGCCCATAGCAATGATACCGATTCCCCACCACTGAGTGATTTCACCGAAATAATTAGGGTGTCGGCTATATCGCCACAACCCAGATTGCATGATTTTGCCACTGTTAGATTTGTCGGATGAAAAGTCTTTTAGTTGTCGGTCGCCAATAACCTCAAATACAAATCCAAATACCCAAATCGCTAATCCCGCAAACGTAAAACCTGTCCAAGCCGAGCCATCGAACAAATTGATATGTATAACTGGTATGCAAATAGTGGTTGCCAAAAATGCCTGCACCAAATACACACGAATATACATATTTGTAGCCTCGTGACCTTTCCAGTTTTTGCGAAGCTCAACGTATCTCGGGTCTTCCTTTACGCTGCCGACTTTGCGCTTGCCAATATGCCAGGCAAGCCTTGACCCCCATATAGCAACCAAGGCTACAACTAGTAAACACACGCTTAAATATGGGGTAAATTTGTAAGATATAAGGTAGCTTGTGACAGCAACTAATATAAAAGTAGGCCCCCAGACGGCATCGATAATATCGTATCTTTTAATTTTCTTTGCTACAAAAAACACAATAGTAATAAAGCCGACGGCGACTAATAGGCATACTGCTAGCGCCGACAAAACGTATAGAAATTTACCAAAGTTCAGCAAGGTCATCAACGCAAAATACGTATAGATAGCCATGATCGCTGCAAAGGCTGCTATTGGCACAGGCTAAAACCTCTGCAGTACAAAAAATGCTGCAGCAGAGACGCTAGCAGTCAGCACTGTGCCCCATGCAAGGTCAACTAGCGTTAATGTTAGCGGGTAGCCTTTGAGCGTAGCCAAGTTAGTCAAATCATATGTAGCGTATGTCACAAAACCAAACAATGCTCCCAGTCCCAATGCTACTTTCCAGTCATTTGACTGTATAGCAGGATTGATAACAAACACGACCAACCCAACTAAAAACACTAAATAAAATGCTATTGCCGCAGGCAAATTTGGCTTGTCGAGCAGCAATGGCCCTATTTGCGAACGATAAAATTTGTTCGCTACAAACGACAGCCAAATGCCATCGATTATGGCAAATAACGCCCCCGCTACTACGAAACGAATGATAAAATCTGACATATTCTCCTCCTTTTAACTAATTAGAGCGTCACCAAATTTTGCTACAATCAACAGCACTAGGGCCACCAAGATGGCTGCAAAAAATAGTCTGTCGTAATCTTTTCGCAGCTGGTTTTGTATCTTTTTTAATGTGCCTTTCTTTAGATCAAAGATATTGTCCATCAGCGAAACACGTAGCAGCGTTGCAAAGACAATTGTCGTGGAAAGTGTGGTCAGTAAACACCATGGACAAAGTATGCCAATGACATACAGACTATCAAAAAATAACCACAAGGCGAATATCCAGGCAGCGAATATACCAGCCAGCAAAAACCTGAGGATCACTTTTGTGTATTTTACGCCCATAAGGCTAGTTATAGAAAAGAAAAGGAAGATAGAAAATCCTATGATACCCAAAAAGCTGTTCGGAAAGCCTAGTAACGAGGCCTGGGGCGTTTTCATAACAGAGGCGCAGTTTAAAACTACGTTTATACTGCACGGAAGTGCTGCATTTGGGTTTTCTAATAGATGTACTTTGTCTACCGATAGCCAAAATGCGGCTAATAGTGCAAAAAACGAAAATATCGCCATAATTATCAGGTTAACATTGGCAGCTTCTCTGTCTGACTCCCTGCGAAAAATGTTCAAATGCATATTAGTTAGCATAATAGCTCACTTCGTCTATGAGAGGCAGAGGCTGCCCTCGCCATTCATTTAACAAAACACCATTGTCGTCGGTCGCGACAATCGTCGGATACTCCATTATGTCGTACGTTTCGCAAAACGACGAACCGCTAGCGCTCTCTGGATTGACCTGCTCTATCTTTTTACCCGTCCTGCTCTCAAAATCACGCAAAAAGTCAGTTACCGACCTAGCATGGTCGCTTTCTGATTTGTAGACAACGTATGCTTTCATAATGCCCCCTATTTTTTCTTGCGAAGTTTTTCTAACGCGTTAGCAAACTCATCAACTGTCTTGAATTCTTGATAAACACTGGCGAATCGGACATAAGCCACCTGATTTCGGTCTAACAATTCCGCTAAAACTAAATCACCAATTTCTTTTGATGGTAGTTCTGTGTCGCCAGATTCATATAGCCGATTCTCGACTTTTTATACGATCGCTTCGACCTCTAGGTCAGATGACAAGAATTTGCCAACAGAACGGTGAATAGCTGCAAATAGCTTGTTGCGATCAAAAAGCTCTCTGTCTCCATCTTTTTTTACAATCGCTAGGTTGGGCCGCTCGACCCTCTCGTATGTTGTATAGCGATGGCCGCACTTTAAACACTCACGACGGCGACGTATTGCACCGCTCTCACTAGCATCGCGAGATTCTATAACCTTTGAATCCTGGTTAGAACAGTGGGGGCATCTCATGAG
>JACPYF010000032.1 GCA_016196195.1 Candidatus Saccharimonadota bacterium
AGCTGGATAGCAACTGGACGACAGCACGAAGCTCTCGTTCATGTTCAAAACTCAGCCTTTTGAACACGAACGGTGCGTATGTATTCCCTTCGGTGATCGATGCAGAATTGAAATCAATGTAATCGACCATTCCGACATAGACAAATCTGCGATCGTCAAGTGGGGCGCTCTCGAAGCCATCATCTGACAGCGAACTTATTAGACGGCCGTACGTAGATTTTATTGCAACCCCTGCATTTTGGGATGCGTACAACTGCCAAAGTGCTGCGCTCTCATGCTCTGAAAGATTCCAGCAATTCAAGTAAGTGAACTTTCTGAGCAGTCTTCTCGATTCTGCAAACTGAGGAAAGCCCTTATTTGTTTGCGCGCTATTTCGAGGAAATGATCCTTCAAATGGATCATCGAACTTGTCAGCACGTGTAAAGAAAAGGCATCTTGAATCAAGTAAGGACACAAATTTTGCCAAGTCCATGTATCTAACAATTGTTCGGTCGTGGTTCTTAGGAGCATGAAATAGCGTGTGCTTTCCATGCTTGACTGCGGCGAACTTTCGAGGCTTTTGTGACATACCTCAATTGTCCAGTAGCTCGCCTATCGCTGTCAAGTGGATGGTTCGAACTTGCTCCGCTCGGTACTCAAACCGGACGTTCAAACCTTTTACAGGGAACAAAAAAAGACGAATGTGAATCTCACATCGTCTTTTCGACTTTCTGTGGCTCCAGTCCGTGGAGCTAACAGAGGTTGATAATGGTTCTCATTCTCATATGGTGCGCGAGAGAGGACTTGAACCTCCACGCCCGAAGGCACTAGTTCCTAAGACTAGCGCGTCTACCAATTCCGCCACTCGCGCAAAAATTGAGGCTCCATAAATTCTACCGTAAAATTTAGTTTGTTACAACCTTGGTAGATTGTCCGAGAACTTGCCAGGCTCAAAGCCTTCATTGAGTTTAGCTGTATCTTTATCGCTAGCTAGCTTTACACCTGGGTTGAAAATACCATGTGCATCAAATATGCGCTTCACTTCCACGAAGAGTCCAACCTCTTGCGGGGTAAACTGCAGAGAGCTTTGGCCAACACGCAGTCTACCTTCGGCATACTCGCCTGCTATGCCGCCATCGTGCTTGATGACAAGATTGTAGTAGGCATCCGTTAACTTGTTTACTTTGTTGCGGTCAGTTAGGTTTTGTAGATCTAACAATGCATGAGCATGCACAACGCCTGTGCCTAGGTGAGCAGAAAATACTAATTTTGTGCGGTGGTCTTTTGCTAGGTCATGGGCAGCCTCGATAAAGTGGACGACCTCGCCGACAGGCAACAGAGCGTCGTCTACAACAGGTACTGGCGCCTTGTGCTCGTCGCCGTCCTGCGATAATGCCGATTGGATGCGTTGGTAAATTTGCCATATTTCACCGGCAGAGTCTACGTCACCGTCACTAATAGCAGTTTGGTGGCCGAGTTTTTCGATTGATTTGGCTAGTTTGTTAGCTTTTCCTTTGGCTTTTTTGCCCACATCGCTTAGCTCAATAAATACCAAACCCTTTGGACTAACACCAGGATCGTCATCGGGCAATATGTCGTTTAGTTCGACATCTATACGATCTAGGCTGACACCGTCAACATACTCGACCTTATCCGGTGCAAATTTTTGTATATTGCTAGTCACCTGGTCGATGTTATCTAACGAAGCTAAGGTGACGGCAATGACTTCTTTTTGCGGGTGATAGACATTTAGCTTTAGGATGGCCTCTGTAATGATTCCTAGTGTTCCTTGTGAGCCAGCAATTAGTGGAGTTAGGTCAAAATTACCTTTTCGGTCTTTGACCTTGGCGATTGCATAGCCGGCAGAGGTTTGCTTTTGCGACAAGCCGGCGATGATTTCTTCGTTATCGTCTATTAGGGCGTCGAGCTTGCGATATATTTCGCCCTCAGAGCCGCTAAGGCCTTTCTTTTTGCTGAGCTGACGTTTGCTCAAGCGGCCTGTTTGTAATATGTCGCCGTTGCTAAGGACTACTTCTATTTGGTCTACCCAGTCAGAAGCATCGCCGAACTTTACAGCTAGCTCGCCGTAGTTGTTGTTTGCGATAGCTCCACCTACCGTGCTAGCAGGGTTTGGTGCGTCGACTGGCCATTCTAGGCCGTGGGTTCGCATAGTTTGCTGCAGGGCGCTGATAGATACGCCAGGCTGCACACGGGCTAGTTTTTGCTTTGTATCTACTTCAAAAACAGTACCAAAGTGGGTAGGCAATGAAACGATTGCGCCAGAGCCTATCGCCGCTCCAACTAGACTGGCTCCGCTACCACGAGTTGTTAGGGGTAAAACATGGCCTTTTTCGGCTAACTGCCAGGCAAAGTGTGCAATTTTACGTACATCACTAGTGTTGTATGGGTATGCTGCCAATATTGGAGTAGCTTTTAGGACGCTGCCGTCGGTCGACAAAGCATCACGTATATCTTTACCACTCAATACCTCACCGCGCAGGTGAGTCGCAAGATAACTCGCAATTTTACTCATAGATTTCCCTCTCTATCATTTGATTATTATCATACCACAAGCGAGATTACCCAGCCAAGGTCTAGCGCCATTAAACTACGGCGTGTTGTAGGTAGTGTTTGGCTCGGACGACCAGTCGATTACGTGATAGTACCTGTCAGTTGAACTAACTAGCGAGTCCATGTCGGTCAGTGAGCTTGTGCCCTCTGTAGTTGTGTACTTTAGGCTAGAGCGATACAGCGCTACAGCCGGAGCGTCTTCGACCCATCGCTTTGCGAAGTTTGCATACTTTGCGTCACGCAAACTAATATTTGATCGACCACGGGCCGTCAACAATGCATCGTCCGCAGAAGGTGCGACGTAGTCAGAGAAGTTCAAGCCGGAGCTTGACGCCTGTGATGAGTGCCAGAAAGCATAGCCGTCAGGGTCGCCACCTTGAGACAATTCATAAACCAAAATGTCATATGCGCGAGGTCTCAGTATCACCTGCTGCATCTGCTCTGGATCAATTAACTGAATTTGCATCTTGATGCCTAGTTTTTTCCATTGCTGCCCCAGTAGTTTAGTTAGTTTTCTGTAATTACTAGTATCAACCGCTACTACGCTGAGCTGTAATGGCTGACCGGCTTTTTGGC
>JACPYF010000033.1 GCA_016196195.1 Candidatus Saccharimonadota bacterium
ATTATGATACCAGAAGGATATGAACACAGAGGTCCTTATGCTTCACCCGAGGAAGATACCCCGCTAAAAGACCTGGATTTCAGCGGACGTGAGGCTATAGGCTGTCCTATAACTTTACTAAAGGGTCGCATGGAAGACCTGTGGTTCTGGTACGCGGAGGCGGTCAGGCAGAATGGTTGTTGGGTCAGCGGAGAAAAAGCAAATACCCGCTCATAAAGAACGGGTATTTTACTAAAACAATTAATCGAATTATGTAAGTTCGACTGTTGCGCCTGCTTCTTCTAGAAGTTTCTTTGCGCTTTCTGCTTCGTCTTTGCTAACCTTTTCTTTGACTGGTGCTGGTGCGCCGTCAACGATAGCTTTAGCTTCACCTAGACCTAGGCCGGTGATTTCTTTTACAGCTTTGATGGCTGCAACTTTTTGTGAGCCAGCGTCTTTTAGAGTTACTGTAAATTCAGTTTTCTCGTCTGCTGCGTCTGCACCTGCGTCACCGCCAGCGGCTGGAGCTGCTGCAACTGCTGCTGGAGCGGCTGCTGAAACACCCCATTCACCTTCGAGGTGTTTTACAACCTGAGAAAGTTCTAGAGCTGTTAGTTTGTTAACTTCGTCAACAATTTTCTTTTGTGCTGCGTTCAATTTTACTTCTTCTGTATCTGCCATGGTTATTCTCCTTTAAATTATCCTTGTTCTGCCTTTTGGGCTAGTACTTGTGCGAAACCACGTTGTGTACCATTTGCAACAGCCATAAATTGGCTGAGTGGAGCTGATAGTACGCCAACGAATTGTCCACGTAGTTGATCTTTGGTTGGTAGGTTTGCTAGTTGTGTCACAGCTGCTGTGTCTAGTGTGTTTCCATCGCTGAAACCACTGACTAGTTTCAAATCAGCGTGAGTTTTAGCAAACTTTGCTAGAACTTGTGCTGGGGCTACTTCGTCTTCATTGCTAAAGGCGTAGAGCAATTGATCTGTGAGTAGTGCTGTATCAGCGTCTTTGTAATAATCGTTTTGAGACAATGCTACGCGGACTAATCGGTTTTTGACGACCTTGATAACAATACCGTTCTCACGTGCAACTTTACGTAGTTCCTGCATGTCCTGCACGCTCAAACCTGTGTACTTTGCAGTAACGGCGGTTTTTGCGCTTGCGAACAATTCAGCTAGCTCGGCTACCAATTCGTTTTTCTTGTCTTTTGTGATTGCCATATAATATGGTTCCTGTTTAGTTATCGACCTAGGTCTTAACACTCACAAGCTACGACTCAGATACGCAAGTTTACCAGGGCAATGTAAACTTGCTCCTCGGGAAACGAGAGTCTTCGCTGCAGCTTGTGTTTGTTAAGGTTTCGACTTTTTACAAATAAAAAAGTCTTTGATTCTCGCATTACCAAAGACTAACATGTCTAATTGTTTACTCCTCGGTAGCTGATTAAGTCTTGCGACTGCTACTGTCTTCGGGTAATGTTCACTAACTATCGTATCAAACAGGTTTCAATCTGTCAAACCGACTAATATCATAGTTTTTTATTTACAAAATTGATGTGGCGGGCGCTTTTTAGGGCGCCCGCCTGCATCTTTACTCCCTTCCTGCTCTTGCGGCCTTGATCTTGCCGAAATCATCCTCGTTCGGTAGATCAGCTCGGTGCTGGTGCCAGCCCAGGAGGTTGCCCTTCTGCTGCTCGCCGACCTCGAGAGGACGACATGGGTGCTCGGTCGGGGACATGTGTCCTTTGACGACCAAACGCTGGTACATCGTGGTGTCTTCCGCAATGTCACGTCTTCCGTCTTGGGTGAGATAACTCACCCTTGCACAGCGCGCAGTTGACACCGATACTCGCGTGTCGATGTCGAGCTTTTCATCGGGGCGGATGTACGGCGTGTGCCATTCACCATACCCAAGCTCAACTGGAGAAGAGCCTTCCATGGCTTCAAGCATCAGTTCCGCTGGCTTGCGGATTTCTGCTTGGGCTTCATCGTCGATGCGAAGCGCCATGAAGTTACTCCACTCGGTGGCTGTCACGATGACTGTTTGCCACATGTACGGCTCGAGACCTCGGTTGGCCAGCTGCTTGTGAACGTTGAGGATTTCGACGTCAGCTGGATCTTCCTTGCCCAGCTCGCTGATGATCAGATCCTTGGCCGCTTTGAAGCCGGCGTGAAGCTGATCAACGGTTGCGAACTC
>JACPYF010000035.1 GCA_016196195.1 Candidatus Saccharimonadota bacterium
CTAGAGCCTTTTTTGTAATTTCATTAAATACTATACGTTTTGTATTTTTAGGGTCGAGCTTTAGTGTCTGAGCTAGGTGCCAGGCAATCGCTTCCCCTTCGCGGTCTTCATCAGACGCTAGCCAGACTGTCTCGGCAGACTTTACATCTTTGCGCAAATCGGCGACAACCTTTTTCTTATCGGCGCTGACTTCAAACTTTGGTTCAAAATTATTATCAACGTCGATACTGCCGTTCTTGCTCGGCAAACCTCGAATATGGCCGATAGAACTCTTTACAACAAAGTCTCTACCGAGGTATTTCTCGATAGTTTTGGCTTTTGCTGGTGACTCTACTATTACTAAATTCTTCATATATTTGCCCGTTAGGTTACGTTTGATATAAACACAGTTGGTAATATTAATGCAAATTAAAAAGCACCAGCTTGTGCTTTCGACCCACGAAGACGGAGCTAGGCTCGACGCCTTCGTGGGTGGTGGATGACTCATGGCAATCGGGTTTTGCCTGGTGGGTCGGGAAAGTACTTGAACCCATACAGCAGCGCTCCCCCAACGGATACAACGATGACTACTGGTATTGCCAGAAGCTTTCGCATGTTTCCTCCTGATTTGATTTGATTTGTCTACCTGTCATCTCTGACGGCGTATCGACCCGTAGTAGCTGCTTCTCCAAAGAGGTAGCCGAGAACCACCAGGCCGACAAAGCCGTGCCCGACTATCACGGACGCTCCTCGTACAGCATGTTTGCGTGTCATAGATACCTTTGTTCGGGTTACCTTACTTTTTTATTTATAACATCTTTTGGTCTCATAGTCTATGTTATCGAATTGTCCACTGATTTCCGCCTAGTGGCTTTATCATACCTTTGATCTCTAGCATTGTTAGGGTTTGGTTAAAATCTGTTGGGTTTATTTTTGACTGCTGTAGCAGTTCATCTCCGTCGCGTAGTCCGGACTGCAGTAGCTCTAATATAGATACTTCCTCCGGGGTGTCACCCAAGACGAACTGTGTCTGTTCGGGTTCGATACTTGGTGCAATCACCTCTAGTATGTCTTCGACTTTCGTGACGGGTATGGCTCCTTGGCGGATCAAAGCATTGCAACCGGCGCTCTGCGGGCTGGTTATGTTACCTGGTATGGCAAATACCTCTTTGTTTTGCCTCAGTGCGTGTGCTGCTGTCGATAAAGTTCCTGATCTGGCGGCGGCCTCGATAACTAATACTCCATCGGCAATTCCACTGACTATCCGGTTTCGTTCTAGGAAGCGGTATTGCATCGGCGGTGTACCCGGTTCGTATTCACTGATCATCGCTCCGCCACTGTCGAGTATCTGTTTTGCCAAGGCCTTATGGCTAGCTGGATATACCGTGTCCAGGCCATTTGCTAGAACTGCCATTGTTATGCCACGCGCCTCTAGCGCAGCGCGGTGAGCAATACTGTCTATGCCTAGCGCTAGGCCACTAACTACCACCACGCCAGATCGGGCCAGCTCAGATGCTATCTTCTCTGTTACTTCACGTCCGTACTGAGTGGGCTTGCGTGAACCAATAATTGCTATTGTAGGTAGTCTTTTTTCGGGTAAATTACCCAATATATATAACTTTTTTGGAAAATCATCAAGGTTTATGCACCCCTGTATAAATTCTTGTTTCTCAGTTGATATTCTATTGATTTTCATAAAATAAGTGTTTAAAGTGTTGACATAAAGTCAAAGAAATGCTAATATGGCATATGTTCAGCTGCCCTTGTGGTAGCTAGACGCACCTTATACCCCCTATTCTAACCATAAGTTTGCTATCAGTAAACTTATGACAAAGTTAGAGTGTCCGTGAGTGTGCCGACTAAAGTAACTACACTCCACTTTATACGCATATAAGCACTCGCGAGCACACTAATCCCTTTAACCAGCGGACCCCTACAATTGTGAGGTGGGTCACGCGTCCCTCGCGGGAGCCTAGCGGTGCGTTGAAGGGCTAAATAGCGTCAGGCGATGCCCACCCTTGCCTGACGCTTTTTGGTTGTCTAAATTTTGTGGCTGATGTGTTCTAAATCGCCACTGATAAATTCTTGGACTAGCTTGTCCGCGAGGTCCAGTACCAGAGGTAGGTTGTCCGATTCCTCTTTGTTAAAACCGCTCAAAACAAAGTTGATATCATTCTCGCGCCGGTCTTCTTGGCCTATACCTACTCGTATACGTGCGTAATCTTCACCTAGGTGGGCGTTGAGGCTTTTAATACCATTATTTCCAGCGTCGCTGCCACCTATGCGACTGCGAACAGTGCCGAATGGTAAATCTAATTCGTCATGAATGACTAATATGTCACAGTTATCCAATTTGTAGAAATCTTTGACTGATCGCACGCCAATGCCGCTGTCGTTGTAGTATGTCGATGGTTTGTAAAATATTACCTTTTCACCATCAACATCTTTTTCTGATATTTGGCCATGGAACTTTGGCTTTTCAGTCCACTCACCTGCTAGTCGATCAACCGTCATAAACCCGGTATTGTGCCGGGTATTTTCGTATTTTTTATCTGGGTTGCCGAGGCCGACGATTAACTTCATTTTTTGTCCTTTTCCTCTTGGCGGAAGCTGAATTTTATCGGAGTTCCGATATAGTCGAACTCTTCACGGACTTTCTTTTCTAGATAGCGCTTGTAGCTCCAGTGTAGGAGCTTTAGGTTGCTACCGTGTACAACAAACCATGGTGGGTTTGTGTCGGTTTGTACCATGTAGCGCAGTTTCGGATAAGTGTTTTTGAGCCCCGCTGGTGGGTGCATGCTGACGGCTTTTGATAAAACCTTGTTTAGCTTTGCGGTTTGATGTTCAACTTTGCGACGGGCGTCAATATCTACGACTAGGTCAAAGATTTTGGTGACGTTTTGGCCGGTGACAGAGCTGGTAAAGATCAGCGGCGCCCATGGGGTGAATTTGAAATAATATGCAATTTTCGGCGCCAGGGCATCGCGAGTGTAGGCGTCCTTGCCTTCGACGCTGTCCCATTTGCTGACGACGATTATCATGCCCTTGCCTGCCTCGTCGATCAGTCCTGCTAGGCGTTGGTCTAGCTGTGTATTTAGCTCGTTGACATCCATTAGTAGTAGACATACGTCGGATTCTTCGATTGCTTGCAAAGTACGCAGGACACTAAATTTCTCGATACCGACCTCTTGTTTGCCCTGTCGGCGTATACCTGCGGTGTCTAGTATCTCGACGTCGCGCTTTTTGTATTTAACAGACACGCGATTGACATCGCGGGTTGTTCCGGCAATGTTGGCGACAATTGCCTGCTGTTTGCCTGCTAATGTGTTGAACAAGTAGCTCTTGCCTACATTTGGTCGACCGACTAGGGCGATCCGTAAGATATCGTCGCTTTCGTATTGCCTGGCAGCTGGGATCAACTCGACAATTGCACCTAGGGTTTTTCGGATGCCGCGGCTGTGCTCAGCACTCGTTGGTATGATAATTTTGATACCCAAACGACGGAATTCCTCAGGGTCCAAGGCTTCTTTGAGGTCCATTTTGTTAGTCAGCAATAGCACTGGTTTACGACTTTTGAGAGCTTTTTTGGCAACTATCCGATCCTGGTCGCTAGGATGTTTAGTGCTATCAACTACTACCAATATTACGTCTGCAGCTTCAGCCGCTTCGTCGATTTGTTCTTGTATACTAGCCTCGAACTCATCGTCCGGGTCTTTTAACCCCGCTGTATCAACCAGCCAAAACTGCTTGTCCTCAAATTCGGCTTTGCCTACTACGTTGTCACGTGTTGTACCGGCCTCGCGGGCTACAATGGCCTGCTGGCTACGCATGATGCGGTTGAATAGGCTGCTTTTGCCGACATTTGTCTGGCCGACTATTGCAACGGTTGGTAATTTTTTACTCATAACTGACCTCTATTGTAACAGATAAGGTATTTTACATTAAAAAACACCGCTTTTGCGGTGCAACCCGAGGAGGCGGAATGTTACTTCGCCTCCTCGGGTGGAAATTATTGCTGCGGGTCTATCCCTGCATGTAGGCCTGCTCCTCGCGCATTTGCTCCTCTTCTGCGAGGATGCGCTCAAGGTTCTTGGCCAACCAGACCAGCCCCAGCACCGAAGAGATTGTGAAGGCTACGCCTGCAATCTGCTTTATCTTTCTCATACCTGCCTTTCGACGAAGGATGTTGTGTATATTATGCATTATTTGTGAAAATAGTCAACTAAGAATCTATCTCGCGCCACTGTTTAGGCGCTAGATCGTCAACTAGATAATTACCAAACTGCGTTCGGTGTAGTTTCGTGACTGTGTAGCCCAGCGCGTCAAAAGTCCTGCGGATTTGGCGGTTGCGACCTTCTTTCATGACGACTTTGTAGCCTGTCTCTAGCTTTGTTACCAAAAATTTACTGACGCCGTCATCTAGTTTGATGCCGTGTTCATAGATCATTTGTTGGTGCAGTGGCTGCAAAGGCTTATCTAGTTCTACCTCATATATTTTGATCTTGGAAAATTTTGGGTGTGTCATTTGGTGAGCAAAGTCACCATCATTTGTCAGTAGTATTATGCCAGAGCTATCACGGTCCAGCCGGCCGACGGTTTTGAGTTGTTGCTGGTCACTCGGCAGCAATGAATAAATCGTTGGACTATCGCCCTGTTGTTTACGTGAACAAACATAGCCTACGGGCTTGTTTAGAGCGATTAGGCGTGTGGTAGTGCTTTTGTCGATCTGTTGCCCGTCTACAACGATATCGGCGTCTTCGCCGGGCTGCTCGCCTAGCTGGGCAACCTTGCCGTCAACAGTTACTTTACCGTCATCAATCAAGTTGTCGGCTTCGCGACGTGAAATGCCCAAAATACGAGCAATATGTTTATTTAGACGTGTCATAACTGTTCATTATAGCTTATCGCGCAGGTGGAACGATTGGAGTGTCAGTGTGGCCTTCTGGTGGAGGTACTGGCGCGGCGGCGGAAGCTGGTTCTGGCGCCGCTGGGGCTGGAGCAGGTTCTGGAGATGGTGCAGGTGCAGCAGCTACGGGAGGTGTAACTGGGGGGATGATCCCATCGTCTGGTGCCGGAGCTGGAGGTGTTGGTGACGGCATAGATACGCTGTCGGCTGTTTCCATTGGAGGTACAGCTGATGATGCGCCATCCGGTACATTTTCGATATCCTGAATGCTAGATGTAAATTCTTTGTCGATCAGCTCGCCTACATCTACGTTGCTAACGCGCGGGTTGTCTTTTAGCGGTTGGATGACTCGGTCGCCTAGCGTGCTAGGTCGCTGTCCGGTGAAAGGCGCGGTTGGCTCTGGGATCGATGTTGCTGGAGCAACGGTGCTAACTGTTTGGTCCGGTGCGGGTGCGGGCGGAGGTGTCGGCGCGGATAGAGGTCCGGCTGCAGCTGCTGCCCCTGTTGTTATTGGTGATGCTGGTGCAGCTGGGGCCTGCGGCGCAGGTGTGGCTGGTGCTGGCGCTGCCGGAGCGGCACCAGGCTTGTCAGCTAGAACTTGGTGGACGGCTTTTACTACATCCTCTATACCAACTTGTGACTTGACTAGGTACATGTCTGCGCCTAGTTGTTCGCCACGTTTACGCTGTTCGTCGCTAGATAGTGCGGTCATCATGATAACTTTTATATCTTTTGTTTCAGTTGTAGAGCGCAAAATATCCAGCATGTCGAAACCACTGATTTTTGGCATCATAACATCGCTAACAATTAGGTCTGGTCGGTCCTTTATAGCCATTGCTAGGGCTTCTTCGCCGTCACCAGCAGAAATAATGTCATATCCCTCGGCAAGTAATCGTACGCCGTATATTTCTCGTAAGCCCTTGTCATCTTCGACAAGCATAATTTTCGTCATATTACCCCCATTTTAAATGTTACTTTGCAAAAATGCTAGTGCTTTTTTATATTTCTACATCATGTCGGCCGGTGTAGTCTCTATCTTTCTGGTCGCCTCTTCGTGAGACAGCCTAGGAAATTCCACGAGGAAGGTGCTGCCTTCTCCGTATAGACTCTCTAGCCACAAACGCCCGCCCATGGTCTCTACTAGTCTACGACACAAATACAGCCCTAGTCCAGTACCACCAATATCACGGGTGTCAGAATTGTCGACACGGTAGAATTTTTGGAACAAATGCACCTGGTCTTCCTTTGGTATGCCTATACCTGTGTCATGGACGGATAGCCTGGCGTGGGTGGCATCGCCGATTATGTCTATAGTTACGTTGCCTCGCAGGGTGTATTTGATGGCGTTTTCGATGAGATTGCTGGCGACTTCGCGCAGGTGGTCGTTGTCGACGTCTACATAGTACACAGGATTTAGTGGCCTGCCCGCGCCAGTTTGCTGGATAGTGGGCTTGAACATCAACACCAAGCCCTTGGCTTTTGCCTGAGCTTCAAATGTATGTACGATCTCACCCACAAACGCTACTAGGTCTACGACTTTTGGTGTGTTCTTTAGGCGGCCGTCTTCGACGCGTGAGATGTCTAATAGGTCCTGGAACAGGCGTCCTAGGTGTTTGATGCTGGCGTTGGCTTTGTTCAGGTAGTCGCGAGCTTTGGCGTCGATTGTGGCGGTATTTGGATTGAGCGCTAGGCCTAGGTAGCCCTCGATAGTTGCCACTGGTGTGCGCATTTCGTGACTGGCGGTCGATATAAACTCGGCTTGTTGGCGCTCCTCTTCCTTTTCGTGGGTAATATCACGAAAGACGATGATAGCACCGGCACCGATTTGTCCGACAGGCGATGCCGAAACAGATATCAACAGCTTTTTACCCGAGCTGGTTTCTAGCTGCAGGTCGTTGGTCATTATCGGGTTGTTAGACCGCAGAACTTGTTGAACGGGATCGGTATTCTCGTTGACCGGCTCGCCGGTTTTACTGAGCAGTTTGATGACAGATTTGTAATCGAGTTTTAGCGCGTCTTGCTTGCCCCAGCCGATGATTGATTGTGCGGCCGGGTTGATCAGCTGGATTGTGCCCTGCGAGTCGACGGCGACTACACCGTCGTTGATGGCGTTAATCACGATTTCAGATTTGTTGGCGACTTGGCTAAGCTCGCGTACTAGTTCGCTGTAGGCCTTGTCTTTGGCGGTGTCAGGGTGTGATTTGTGGTGCCATATTAACCAACTGGCTAACACCGGTATTTCATATGCCAAAACAAAGATTAGCAGATCGGACCGCGCGTTAAATTGGTGCAGTACCAGTATCTGCAGCAACAGGTACAAGTTTACTCCAATTAGCAGGCCTATCAGGGTCCGAACACCAAAAATGCCAGCAAATACGCTGACAAGGATCCATAGCGCGATAAATGGCGAGCTGATCGGGTGTGTCATGATCAGCAGTAGCGCCACGTTGATACACAGGCCTATATATACTGCCAGCGTTATGCGCTCTAGCTTTTCGCGTGGGGCGAATAGATACGCGGCCATGCTGGCGACGGCAACTGCGACTGAAACCAATGCTACTGGCAGTGGAACCAAAAAATCAGCGGTGATGACTTTGCCGCTGGCAAAGTAGCCAAATGCAAATAGTCCTACCAGAAAGAGCGACACAAAGAAAGATATCTCGCAGATGCGACGGTACCAGAAAGCTGAAATGGTAAATGTTGACTCGTCCGAGTTTATCCCCACCCTCCTTTATTATTGCTAGTGTTTATTATTGCAAAAAAGAACACTCTTTACTAGAGTGTTCTTCGTATTGATGACTTGGTGATCCCACGGGGAATCGAACCCCGATTTCCAGGATGAGAACCTGGTGTCCTAAACCGTTAGACGATGAGACCACGTACAGACAATATTAACAGAGGCGGATTGTTTCTACAACTCTTTGATGATCTCGAGTAGTTTGCGAGGTGTGATGTCGGCTTTGATGAGGTAGGCTTCAACTTTTTGCTGCAGGGCTTCGCGGGCTTTGTCATCCTCGTCAAAGTTTGTCAGGATCAAAACTTTGGCATTTGGTATCAAGTCTTTTTCACCGCGTAGCTCCTCGATCACTTCATTGCCCTTTTTTTCGGGCAGCATGATATCTAACAATATATAATCGTAGTCTTTACTCTTGGCCGCAGCTAAGCCGTCGTTACCACTGAGGACCCAGTCGACTAAATAGCCGGCTTGGTTGAGCGCACGGACGTACATCTCGCCGATAAAGCGGTCGTCTTCGATACACAGTACTCTTTGTTGTTTTGCGTCCATGGCTATCCCCTATACAATGAATGATTTTTGATAAATTTCTTTTCTTTTTTGTCTATCACCGATTCGTTACTATTATCGCCCTTTGCGAGCTTATCTGCAATAGATGCATAAGTCGGAATAGTGAATGAAAAGGTGGTGCCGTGACCTTCGTCGCTACGAACCGAAATGGTACCACCGTGCGATTCGACGACAGCTTTGGTTATGTAGAGCCCTAGCCCAGTGCCAACGGTGTTTTCGCGGGAACGGTGCGAGCGATAGAACTTGTCAAAGATATGCGGCAGCAATGCACCGGGTATGCCGATGCCGTTGTCTTGCACGCTGACCTCGACAAAGTTATCGGTTGGTTTGGCGCTGACGACGATCAAGCCGCCTTCGCTGCTATATTTGATAGCGTTGTCGACCAGGTTGACGATGACTTCGCTGAGGCTACTGCGGTCGGCTGCAATGTTTGGCAGGTCCTCGGGGATGTTGACGTTGAGCATACGGTGGTGCGTGCGGGCACGTAGGTCTAGGTCGTCGCCAACCGTTTTGTATACGCGAGCCAAGGTCTCGTCTTTTAGATGTAGCTGCATGTGGCGGCGGTCGTAGCGCGAAACATTTAGGATGTTGTTGATGTACGTTGTTAGTCTGTCGGCCGATACGTCCAGACGTTCAAAGAAAGCTTTTTGGTCCGCTGTCAGGTCGAGTTCTTGCCGTAGGACGTCCAAGTAGCCTTTGATGACTGTGATCGGTCCGCGGAGCTCGTGAGCAGCCAGGGCTGTAAAGTCCAGGTCGTCTTCGTCAGTGCTGTAGTCGTCGGTTCTGTCGATACTGACTAGGATTGTTTCGATAGCGCTGTCGCCGTTTTGCTGATACAAGGCTAGCATGTCAAAGAATTGGCGCTTGTCCTCGCTCTCGATATTGACCTGACGTAGGCGTTTCCACCAATGGCTAGAGCTGATATTGTTGCCAACTACGCCGTCCAGCCAGCCGGTCAACGAATCGTTGTCGGTGAAATTGATGTTTAGCTCTTTGCCTCCACCTCGCGTTGGTGCGGCTTTGTTGGCGTATGTGATTTCGCGTTTAGAATTTAGGGCGATGATGCCTATCGGCAGATGGTCTAGCAGGGATTGGGCGTAGGCCGTTTCGGTTGTGATGCCTTCTTCAGGCTCTTTTTCGGCATGTAGCCTTCGTACTAGCTCGACGACTGTACTTTTTTTGTCGAAAGGCTTGTCGCTATATGCGTACAGTAAGGCATTTACTACGTCACGAATTGGTTTGGTGGCAACTACGCTGACTAAATACGCGGCTACGGCCTCGAACAACATGAATACTCCTAGCAAGCTGAGGGCTAGTAGCCAAGGCTCTAGATATGATGATAGCCCGTACCAAGAGCCCATCATTATGGCTGCAATAATAAACTGCAATATCAAAAAAACCGCAATTTGTTTGGTAGCCTGCTGGCGAGGGTATTTGTTTATTGCCACGCGACGCTCCTATTGGTATTGATGGCGGTTATCCAGGTTTGGCCGGCTTCGAGCGGGATCTCTTTGCCTTTGGCGTCTAGGAATTTGATCTGGGATTTCTTTGCGTCTTTTTTCCAGGTGCCTTGCACGTGTGTGCCGTTTTGGAATATGTGGGCTTCGCCGGTGCCGAGGGTCGTCATTTGCTCGCGGTAACCATCTTCGTACCCTAGTACAGTTGGGACTTTTATCACTATGACAACACGCGGTGCGATTTGTCCGGATTCGCGGTCGAGGTGTGGTTTGCCGCCCTGGGAGCGAATATAAGTCTTGCTGGCGGCATCGTAGGTGTAGGTCGAGTTATATAACGCACTGGATATTGTGACCTGTATATTGTTGGCGTCTTCGGGCGCGGCAGCGACTTTCTTTTTGACGGTCGTTGTTTTGGTTGGAACGCGGGTGAAGCCTGTGAACTTTGATTCTAGGTAACCTTTTTTGACGTTCAGGGCGTTTAATCGTTCAAAGTTGGTGTAAACATTGTGTGGTGCATAGCGGTCGCTGGCGCGCCAATATGCTGCCGAGTTAAAGAACTGGTCGATGTCGCGGTATTGGCCGTTGCGGACCTCCTGCAAGGCGTTGTAGCTACCGCCGATATGAGCGACACTAGCGTCAAATGCTGCTACCCAATCTATGTAATACGGACGGACAGATCGGACTGGTCCGATGAGGCCTGGTTGTTGCTCTTGGTACAAGACCAAAAATCGCGTGATGCCGCCCTCGGCTACGGCTTCAAAAACCACTCCACTGTCCTTTATGCCAGATTGCGGACGAGCGTCGGGACTGTTTTCGATCATGATGCCAGTGACGGCGCGTTTTGTTGCTGTTTCGTCAGGTACTTCGTTGCCAGTTAGTGGAGAGTAATATTTCTGAACTAATTTTTTGTGGATGATCGTGCCGAGTGTTTCGACCTGCGGGTCTTTGTATGTGGCTAGCATGGCCAGTAGGCCTAGGCCTACTGCGATGATTATTGCTATGCATGCGAAAAAATACCTCAGCCCCCTATCGTCGTGCAATAACTGGTGTATACGAGTCCAACGTTTTGGTTTTGGGGCCACCGGTTTCTCACCTTCAAGATGAAGTTCTCCGTCGAAATGATGACGTTCTTCTTTTTTAATAAAACTCATTTCAGGATAACTTTCCTTTCATAAGAAAGTTATTTTTGGCTGCAAAAACCTCAAAACTCGTCAGCGTAGCTAAGGCTATGCTTCCTCGCGTTTCGGCTTTTTCGCTCAAAAATATCCTTACTTCTGAGAATGAAGTTACCCTAAAATCAGTTTTTGCCATAAGCGTATTATATCACCTTCTGTCGCACTCCTTTGGCGTTTTGCTTTTTGTTATAATGGATGTATGCCTGATGCAAATCTAGTTAACCTAACCCGAGACAATTTCCTAAATTCTATTAAAGCATCTGTCGGTTCTAACCTCTTTCGAAATTTGTATGTTAAAAACAAACAAACTGGTGAGGACATAGATGTACTGGACGATGGTGAGCTCTCGTGTGCGTATTTTGTGTCTGTAATTGCCCATATGCATGGACTGATCGATAGCCCGCATGCCACTGTATCGACGACGTTGAAAAAGCTAGAAGAATCTGGCTGGACTAAGACTAGTGAGCCTTCTGTCGGCGCAGTGATCCATTGGCCAGCTCATAACGGTCACGAACATGTGGGTTTTGTTGTTAGTGAGACCGAGTGTGTTGATAATGACGATGGAGCACGGACTCCGCAACTGCACGGACTGACCATGAAAGATGGACGCGAGCCTGTCGGCTATTATGTACATCCTGAAATAAATATTTGAAATTATCGTACCAGACGAGTCGAAATATTCGACTATTCTGGTACGAGGACAGAGGAGATATTAGCTCCAGCCTCGTACTACTAGACGGCGGTGACCTCGAGGTTCCGCCTTTTGTACTTGACTGCGACCATGTAGCCGCTTTTTTGCAACGTGCTTTCGAGATTCGTCGCAAATAGGTCCTTTACAGACCTTGGGGTGCCGTCACTGAGCCTCCCCGCGAGCTTGACCATCCTGTGGATATCGCGGGGCAGCCTGCACGACAAGGGCACTCGTGGATCGTTGCCGTCACTGAAGTCGGCTCCAATGGCTGCTTTGACATGAGCTGAGGCTGCAGGTATCTCACGTAGGAGCTGCTGCATGATGCTGTCCATCGTTTCCTCCCCTTAGAACCTCTTGACGGTGATCCACCACCGGCCGTGGGTGATCTGGCTGTTTTTTCCGAGTTCTTCCTCGGTTGCCGCAGCGATCATCTCACGGATGTATGAGCGTTTGATGTGCGAAGACGCCGAGAGCTCTTTGATGAGCTTGCGAGTGCGTTCAGGCACGCGCAAGCTCATCGGTGCCGATGTGCTGAGCTGTTCGTTGTAGCGAATACTCCGGTGTTTCCGCAGGTCGCTTGCCAGATGCTGGGCCTCGTCGGTAATCCTTCCTGTCAGTGCCCATTCTTCTGGCACTGAGAACTCACCCTTCTCTTGGGCTGCCGCTGTGGTGCTAGGCACTGATTCTCCTCTGTCCGAATTGTGAATTCTCGTTATTGCTAACGAGCCTTGCTACTCCTACAACATGTAAAAGCGTTAAGTTATTTATATCATAAAACACGCATAATAACAACTACAGGTGTCAAAATAGACTTCCGCCGCCTTGGTTGGATACACGGTATGCTTTGTTGATCGCATTAGGCACATCAGAGGGCATAAGCTCTTGCTCGTACATTATATCTTTGTAGCTTGCACGGGCGTATTCGGCGACTTTGGGCTGGTTAGATAGTAGTGCGACTTGCCATACAGCAACCGTGTCTTCGCTCATGCCGATGCTATCTAGGCACATACTGATATGCGATCCAGCGTGAAAGCGGTACTCTAGCTCGTTATCTAGCCCCCTCTCGTATAGCTTTATGGCCCTATCTCGGTCAATAGAAGGCATGACGTCTATTAGTTGGTATAGTTTCGCTAAGGCGTCGTATAGGCGATGGATCTTTGCTTCCAGCTCCGGGTCGGGTTCACCTAGCGCACTTTCTAATTCTCTCTCACCAATAAATATTTCTGCCTCGCAACAGAGGTGTAGTAGCGTATCGTTATCTAGCTTGCATGCTAGTTCGACCAACTCGATCGCTAGATCGGGTTCAGCGTCTTCATCATGCTCGTCCTGTAACCGATGCAGAACAGCTATCTCTATGTTGCTGAACTGTCTAGTTGGTTTTTCCATTAAGCTATATCGTATAACTATTTACACGGCCGGTCAATGGATGGCTAGTCTATGCGGACAGGCGGCGAAGGGTCGCGTCTTTGCCTAACAATGCTAATGTGTCGTTTAGCTGAGGGCTGAATGGTGCCCATGTTGTATAGATACGAATTAGGCTAAAAAGTATGCCTGGTTTTTCGCCTGTTGTTTCTAGTAGTTGATTGAGGGTGTTTTGAACTGCATCTGGTGTGAATTCGCTATTTTGCAAAGCATCATGCGCGCTTTTGATCAGCTCGGCGCGTCGTTCTGGTGAAAGTTTACTGAGCTGTTTGTTGCCTTCTATTAGGTCCATATTTGGCTTTGGGTCAGCAAAAAAATAGCCGAACTGTTGAAGGTCTGCTAGTGTTTTTAATCTATCTTTCCCGAGTGTTAGAACTTTTTGCTTGTACTCATCTTCAGAGCTACTGGCTGCTGATGGCCAGTAATTACCCACCTTTTCGTATAAATCGTGGGTAGAAAGTTGCCTAATAAACTGTCCATTGACCCACTCTAGCCTCTTTACATCAAATTGTGCACCAGATCTTTGGACTCTAGCTAGGCTGAACTTTTCTATGAGTTCGGTTACAGTAAAGACCTCTTGCTCTGTCCCGTCATTCCAGCCAAGCGTCGCTATGAAACTAACTAGAGCCTCTGGTAAATATCCGTCGCCTATATAGTCGAGGATGTCCTTTGCGCCGTCGCGTTTGCTGAGCTTTTTGCCACCCTGAGCGGCCATGATATGCGGCATAGTTGCGAAAATTGGGGGTTCCAGTCCAAACGCTTCGTATAAGTTCAAGTAATTTGGTGTGCTAGAAATGAATTCTTGACCCCTGATGATATGTGAAATTTGCATTTCGGCATCGTCTACAATGTGTGCGAAGTTATATGTAGGAAAGCCGTCGCTTTTGATCAGTATGAAATCGTCAATCACTTCTGGTCCGGTCGATAAATCACCCATTACTGAATCATTCCACTGATAAGCTTTCGGATCAGATTTAAATCGTAACGGCTGGCTGCCATCCCAGACGGGCGGGTTTTCTGGGCGGTGGTTGCGGTATAAAAATGGCTTTTTATCGGCCTGAGCTTGCTCGCGAAATGCTTGTAGTTCTTCGCGAGTATATGGGTCGGCGTATGCTCTGCCGCTATCTATTAGTTTTTGAGCCCACTTTTTGTAAGTTTCCAGACGCTCGCTCTGTTTATAGGGTGCAAATTCACCGCCAATATCTGGTCCTTCGTCATAGCTGATACCGAGGGCTTTTAGGCTGGCGATCAGGTGCTCGGCCGAGCCTTCTATTTCACGAGCTTGATCGGTGTCTTCTAGCCTCAATACAAACTTGCCGTTATTTTGCCGAGCAACTAGCCATGCAAACAGTGCCGTGCGGACTCCACCTACGTGTAAATAGCCAGTTGGGCTGGGGGCAAAGCGAGTTCGTACCGGTTGATTCATATCTGTTATTGTACCATGATCCACTGCCAGACGAGTGAAAAAAATTTCACTATTCTGGTGGTGGGGACAGAAAGAATGAAGTCCCCCATTTATCCACCTAGTACCAGCGACGACTCTGTTTGGGGACATGTTTGCGTTTATCGATCTCTGCCTTGAGAGTTTTGATTCTGCTGTCGAGCTTGTCAGGGTTATTGAGGTATTTGTGGGGCAGGTCGCCAGATGCTTTGCACCTCGTCAGTCTTTGGTGCTCGCTTTCGAGGCTCGGAAGTGTTCGATTCGCAAGGGAACCATTAGCCTTCCTGCTCCTGTTATGTTTGCCACTCCCTTTTCGGGCCAATGTACATCACCGTTCTTTCTGTCCTGGTTGTGTTGAGAAAATTTTCTACACACGCTTGTCACGAGAAGCCATCACAACTTGCTCGATCAATAGTTTGATATATTACCATGAAATTGGATTATGCGCAAAATAAAAAACGCCGAATGGCGTTTGATGCAAAATTAATTACAAGTAGAAGTTATGGGCATTGCTCCGTCGCCTCTGGTTTGAGGCGACGGAGGCTTGTCGAGCACTTTTAGGAGGGTGTTGCAGCCTCCCGCGCGTCTAGGCATGAGCACGGGCTAAAGACAACCTTGCGCATGTTCTTCCTTGTGGCACGAGCAATAATCTCGTGCTCACGTTCACGCTCACTCTCGATCACGTCGAGAGTCTCCTGGGGTTCCGTCTCGTTGGCGTAATTCAGGTATAGCCACTGGCCTCCACCTCTGTCATCTCTCACCCCGAACGAGGCATAGGCTGTTAGAGACATGAGCTCCTGAAGAATCTCTTGGTCCCAAACAACGGGTTTTACGCCTGGATCTGGGTAGGCAATGATGATCACACCACTACCGTCAATGTTGCGATGAACAGTGAGAATAATTTGGTACGCCATCACAGCTCCTTGGTTGTTGGTATAACTTCTACTTGTCAAAAGGCGTCCAGTGACCCTAGAAACAAGAAAAGTCTTTGATTTACAAAAGGGTTTTGACTGTGTGCTATATTAACACACAATTATAAATATGTCAATACAATCTAAGAAGTTAGCTACATACTAGCGACGATGCGTTCGACTTGTTGGTTGGACAATGTGGCGTTGCCATCGATGATGTGTAATATGCCACCATTTACCCATACGGCTTTTTTGTCGTATGTATAAACTGTTAGGCCTTGAACACTGTGTATCTGGTAGTCATTTTTCGAGTCTGATTCTACGTAGTTGTCTAGTGCTGCGATTGGGTCCCAGTCTGTTGGACGCTGTGACAATTTGTAGCCAGTATTGCCGCTGTTTGATTTGTAGCTGACGTTTATTTCGCCATCGCTATAGCTGATAGGCCCGTGTATGCGGTAGCCCGATGGTTGGTATGATGGCAGATCAGCGTTTATGCCAGTATTTGCAGCTGCAACGCGGATAGAAAGGTTCGGAATGTTGATATAGGTCAAGTAACCTCCTAGCAGCACCAGGGCAAAGCTAGTCATCGCTACGCTAGCAAAACGTGAGCTACGGGCTGCTTTTGCGGCCTTGCTGGGCTTTTTGGACTCGTCTGGGTGTGCTGGTACTTTTTCAATCGCCTGGCCTAGTAAATGCTCCTTTATAACGCGTGAGCTGATTTGGGCATTTTCATGGCTGATCGATTCTAGATGTTCGGCGTGGGCTTTTTCTAGTGCCCGAGTTTGGGCGGCTAGGTCGTAGTCTATGCTGGATTTTTTTGCATCTGAACGATGACTATCTGGCGCAAATTTGGTGATTCGGTCAGATTTTTGGACATTGCGATGGATCTTGCTGGCGTTCGGGCGTACCTTTTCGGTGGGTTTTTTGAGGATATCACGACGCAAAGTTGTCGATTTTTGTACATTAGGACGTGTGTGAGGTGCGACAGTTCTAGCTTTTCGGGCTACTGGGGCAGCGCTGCGTTGCGATTGAGGTGAAATGTCGCTAATAACTTTAACCTTAACAGGAGCCTTTTGAGGCCCATCTGTTGGCTTGCCTGTTGCCATATCATACGTCTTGCCGTTGATAGTGACTGTTTGTTTTTTTGTGCTCATTTTTCCTTTTCCTCACGCAGTTCTTCCCCTGAGCTGCTGTGCTTACGTTTATAATACTACGTTTGATGCAAAATTTGCAATAGTCTTTTTATCATAAAATATAGAGTTAAAAATGCTGGTTCGAGTTATAATGAAAACATATGCACAATAGAAAACAACGCCAGCGCGATTTGGCAAAGCGTACCCTGACGTATACTGCGATGACTGCCTCGGTTATTCTGCTGGTTGTTGTATCGCTTTTTTTGGTTTTGGGCTATAGCGTTGACCAAAAAGGTAAACCAGAACAAGGCGGATTGGTGCAGTTTAGGAGCTTCCCTACCGGCGCAAGCGTCGGTATCGACGGTGCTAAACAAAGCTTTACGACAAATGACAAAAAGAACGCCAGCGCCGGATACCACAATGTAACAATGGAGCTCAAACAATATCGTGGTTGGGCAAAAAACTTCAACCTTGGCAGTGGTGAGCTGCTGTGGCTAAACGCTTTGTTGATACCAAAGCATATTGCTACAAACGAAGTGCAAGCGTTTGACCAGCTGACTAGTACAAAAATTGCGCCAAACAAAAAATGGATAGCAATCGTTGAGAAGCCGAACGAACCCAAGCTAAAACTAGTCGATGTTGATGATGAGAAAAAGCCAAAAACTACCGAGCTTGGTATACCCGAGATAGTCGCCAAATCAAATGGTCCTGGCGATGTTTTCAAGATTGTCGAATGGAACTTTGGCTCGCGCTACATGCTAGTCACCCATACTAGCGGCGCAAAGACAGAATGGCTGCGCCTAGACCGATCTGATCCTAACAATGCACGCAATGTATCTGTTCTAAAAAATCTCAATATTAGCGATGCCCACTTTGTTGGTGACGGCGGCAATGTGCTGTTTGTTCTCTCAGACGGAGTTGTCAAAAAGATCGATATTAGTGGTGCGAATGATACCACTAAAAGTATCGTAGATAACGTTCGGGAATTTGAACAATACAAGGACGATCGGATTGGCTATGTAACCAGCAGGCCCACCGGACAAACGGTCGGCTTTTATGATGAATCTGCCTCAAAAGCTGTAGAGGTAAAAGCCTTCAAGCCCGAGCAAACAAACGTTCATACTGCTATCAGTAACTATTTTAATGACGACTATCAGGCCGTTTCATATGGCACTAAGATTGAGATCATCAAAGACCCGATCGGTACGAAGAAGCTGTTTGCCAAGTTCGAAATACCTAGCGGTACACGCTGGTTGTATTTCTCTAACAGCGGTAGGTTTGTTGTTGCTCAGAACGGTTCAAATATGTCTGTCTATGACCTCGAGCGTCGTCAGAATTTTCAGTTTACCCTGCCAAATAACCCAGCCTACAACCTAGATCATCATCTAAAGTGGCTTGACGACTTTCATCTAATCAGCGACGTTGGCGGAACGATCACTATATTTGAATACGACAATACTAACATCGAGACTATCAGCAGTGCGGTCGAAGGTTATGATATCAGTCTGAGTGATAACGGCAAACGTTTGTTTAGCTTTGGTACGAACTCGGCGACTAGCAAGCCAGTTCTGCAGTCTTCTGTCATGGTTGTTGAATAATCTCCCGTACTTTTTAAAAAGTACGGCAAAACTTTTGAGCTGACACAATAACGCGATGCGAACTTGTCCTAACTATACTTGGTTGCTTGCGGAACTCGCTGCGCTCAAACATCCTCAGCAAACCAGGTCTAGTTAGGACAAGTTCGTCCGGTTATTCCGTACGCTCTTCTAGCCGCAATTAACGAATGCCGAACAAGCGTTCGAGGGTCGATGGAGAGTAGCCGCGGATTTGGTTTGCCGTACCCTGGGTGTTCGTGTCTGCTTTCTTGGCTTTTGCGGGGTCTGGGCTGACTTGGTCAGCAAAGACTAGCAAACGGTTCACAGCAGTCCCCGGAGGGTCGCAGGTGATCAATATGACACTAGGCTTGGAACTATCTGGCGGTGTAACTTTGGCGATGTCCTTAGGGTTTATTATCTCCTTTTTTGTGACGCTGTAGGTATATCGTGTTCCCTGGTAATTAATATAAAAGTTGTCGCCGACGTCGAGCTTGTTGAGTTGCACAAAAACAAACTTGTATTTGCCGTCATCGAACACGTCCATACTAGAGTGGCCTAGTATAGTGGTGGCGCCGTTTTGTCCAGGAACACTGGCGGCGTTGGCTATTGGGTAATGTACTACACCGTCTCGTAGATGATCTTCCACTGAGTTGTTATCCAGCGGATTTACCCCGTACACCATAGGGGCTTCGACGTTGATCTTTGGAATGATCAACTTTGGATCGGGTCCAACTTTTGTGCTGTCGGATGGGTCCAAGATGATGTTCTGGGGATCGATACTACCAGGGCTGATGTAGGCGTGAACAGTTGCGAAAAGAAATTGGTTGTATTGCAAGAACAAGAAAACTACCGCAAAAACTACAGCGGTCATTATCGGTGCGTAGTGGCGAGACTTTTTAACCTTTACTGCCCTTTCTTTGACCGTACCTAGCAATTGGTCTCGTAGTTCGTTGACCGCGCGGTCTTCTTGGCTGTCCATTTGTGGCTCTAAACTGCCAATCACACCAGCTTGGCCGGGCGCTGCTGCTTGTGCAGGGTTAGACTTTTCGATAGTTTGCTTTGCGCGGTGGAGGTGGTTCATATAATACCGCTCATAGTACTGTTGATAATACGAGCTCCACGAGTTGTGGTAGTTTTTCCATTCTTCTCGGTAGTCATAGTGGGCGCCTGGCTCTGCCGCTGCATTTTTACTATCTGTGCTAGTGGTTTGCTTTGCGCGGATTTCTTGTTCGGCCTTGGCGTGCGGAGCGTCATCACCAGAGTAAATACGGTCTAAGTCACCACGAATAATATTTGCCGCGGCGTCGCGATCTTTGTTGGCTGGCTGGTTAGTTGTATCGTCGTTTTTCATAGGAAAGTGACTCCCACCGGAGTCTCTTTATTTTAGCACGTTATTGGGGTAGAATAGAGTGATTGAGCCGCGGTGGTGGAATTTGGTAGACACGCTAGACTCAAAATCTGGTGAGCATTAGCTCGTGCCGGTTCAAGTCCGGCCCGCGGTACCATGTGTATAGCCTTTTGTGCTGTTAATTTGTGATACAATTAACCTAACAAAAGGTTAAGGATTGAGGATATAATGCGTCGGGCAGCAAAAACTCATGATACACACCAAAAAGGCTTTACGCTAGTAGAGCTACTAATCGTTATTGTAATCATAGGTATACTAGCTGCACTTGTAGTGGTCGCCTACGGAGGTATCACAGCCCAGGCTCATAAGGCAAAACGCCTTGCTGACGTTAACTCTGTACAAAAGGCGCTGGAGCTATACCGTCAGGACAACGGGTATTACCCTGCAAATGGAACTGATAACTGGGGTGGACCTTTGAACTCTGCTGGTATGGAGACCGCTCTCGGGGCATATTTGAGAGGCGGTATACCGAGAGAGCCTTCGGGTGATCCCAGCAAAGCTTATCAGTATGTGCGTGGCACAGCCGACAACTATGGTATAAGGATCTTTTGGTCCGATACAGTTTTGCCTGGTTGCCATTGGACAGACACTTCTCCGTGTAGATTTTGTAAAATCGGCAAAGACCTAGACGTAGGGACTAACCAGGCGGGCGGTGTTTATGCTTCTTGGTACACTACCGTTGGCTGTCCGGGATATAAATCAGGCTACAACTACTAAACTAGTGGTTACGCTTTCGAACACTTTACCGGGGCTCCATAGCCAGTAGCTAGCGGCATATGCAGCTGTGTCTCCTCGCCAGATAGCCAGAGCGTTCGTCCAGGGTGTGCTAGACACTTTTCCTTCGTTAGCCACTACTAGGTTTTCGTTATGTAGAACCACCAGTGTGACTGGGTACGTCAGGGTAAATTTGTGCAGAACATCTACAAATGCAGCTATCGGCATAGAGAAGGTCAGTATTTTCGGGTAGTATACTCCGCTCAGTAATTTTTGTGCTTGGGCAAACGACAAGACTAGCAGAGTATTCGGCCGTTCGGCCAACCCAGAATAATTGTTTTTTAATAGATCTGCAGCGTCGCGAGTGATTGTTAGCGGTGTGTCGGTTTCTTGTAGTAGTTTTTCGTACAAGATTGCAGTTTCGCTGTTACGCCCGGCGTCGCCCGGTAGCAATATGCCGTCAGCCCAGTCAGCGCCGGCTTTTATTTCTGGCCAGGCGTCTTTGCTAAAGCCGCCGGACGGGTTGCTCGGTAGTAGTATCGCTTCGGTCAGGTTTGGCGGAAGGCTTTTTTTGAGACTATCTGGCAGTAGCACGCGCACCTCACCTACCCCGGCCTTTAAGGCGGTGTTATACGTTTCGGCTACTGCGACAAAACCTTGAGCGTGGCCGCCGATTATTAGTAGCTTGCCGGCACGAGCCTTTTGCTCGGGTTTACTCCACTCGATATCGGGAAAAAGTGGTTTTGAGGGAGTTTGCTTGAGCCAATATGAAGTATCCATTAGATATCCAGTTCGATACTGACTGGACAGTGGTCAGAACCCATGACTTTAGGATGAATCTCGGCAGATTTTATGTAATCTTTGAGTTTTGGGCTGACTAGCCAATAGTCGATGCGCCAACCGACATTGCGGGCCCTAGCGTTTGCCCAGTGGGTCCACCAGGTGTAGGCTTCTAGCTTGTCTGGGTAAAACATACGGTAGCTGTCGATATATCCAGCGTCGATAAAATCTTGGAAGCGCTCACGTTCTTCGTTAGTAAAGCCGTGTTTTCCCACATTTTCCTTTGGACGAGCCAAATCAATCTCTTTGTGAGCCACATTGAAATCTCCACTAAACAGCACGGGCTTAGTCTTTTCCAGCAGTTTCATGTATTCCAAAAAGGCTGGGTCCCAGGCGTCGTAACGTAGTTTTAGGCGTCCGAGGTCGCCTTTTGAGTTTGGGGTATAGACCGTGACTACCCAGAACTTTTCAAACTCGGCAGCGATTACCCTACCTTCGGTGTTTGGGTCGCCAAAACCATCGATCAGGTTGTATTTTTTTGCAATTTCTTCGGGATAATTTCTGAGGATTTGGAGTGGCTTGGTTTTGCTAAAGATTGCCGTGCCGAAATGACCTTTTCGCTCGGCGCTGTTCCAGTATTCTTGATATTGCGGCACATCTAGTTCGGCTTGGTCTTGCATAGCCTTGGTTTCTTGTAGGCACAAAATATCTGGGTCGTACTTGTCCAGAAACTTTTGAAAGTCGCCTTTTCGCAGTACGGCGCGTATGCCGTTGATATTCCAGGAATAAAGTTTCATTAGTCTTATTTTATCAGAAAATGAAAAATCCCCGCTCTACTCTGTGGTAGCGCGGGGTCGGGAGAGGTTGGCGGTTGCCATCCTCTGCAGGGACTCTTCTGCGGCTCATCGATCACGGTGTGCTAAGGGCGCAAATTGCGCTAATTCGGAGTTATCCAAAGCTCCTTGCGATGAGTGTTGCCACGGGGGTGAGTTATGCAGAGGATGGCGGTTGCCACTTCTGTCCATCAACCAGGTTCTGCCCGGTACTCTATTCGGACATAAGTCCCAGGAAAGAGCGTTTCCTGTGGTCGGTGATCTGGGTTAGCCTCGGCTCGTCGTCTTCTATTTGCATGTCATATAAGACAACTTCTCGGGACATTCCAGTAACTAGCCAGTTGTGCTTGTTGATTCCAGGGTGAACACGTCCTCCCCTTCAACAATGAATTCCATAATACACCATTGTGCTTGTATTGTCAATAGACTGAATAAGTTATATAAAATGTTTTATGATGTTGCTTAACGTTTAAGTATGCGCCGCGTATCTCGGTCGATATCGCGGCGTTTGATGGTCTCGCGCTTGTCGTAGTGCTTTTTACCTTTGCCCAGCGCTATTACGACTTTGATGTGTTTGCCGTTAGTTAGAAGCTTTGTTGGCACGATCGTCATGCCAGCTTTCTTTTTAGCTATAAAGTCATCTATTTGCTTGCGGTGCGCTAGCAGCTTTCGCGGTGATGTGTCGACTGTTCGGGCGTTTGTTTCGCCCTTTTGGTTGAGTCGCAAACTGAAACTGGCGTTGTTTAGTAGTAGCTCGTTGTTGATGACTGACACGAAAGACCCTTTTAGTTGCACGTGGCCATCGCGGGCGGCTCGCACCTCTGGTCCGGTCAATACAACGCCAACTACTAAATCTTCGCCCAATTCATAATCAAACCGTGCGCGACGGTTGGAAATAGATTTATCGGTTGATTTGGGCTTTTTGCTCATGGCTACAATTGTAGCCTATATTGACATATTTTATCAAATAAAGTATAATAAACCAGTTAGCTTGAGAGTTACCAGCCTCGAGCTGGTTCATTGAAATCTACCCGCCTAAGGAGGTGGTTACGTTGGCAGAGATGCTGAGCAGTAGCATCTTTTGGAAGGTCCTGATCATTTCCTGGGCGGTAACGCCTATCGGAATGATCCTCGTTGGCGTCATCCTCGAGAGCCGCATTGTGCCTCTGTGGCGCGAACAGTCAAAGGCATTTATACCCGGCGACATCGGCCTGGGTGTGATGCTTGCGACTGGCTGGTATTTGTACCCGCAAATATCAGCAGGCAGCGTCTGGGGGTCGGCAATCATGCCCTTCACAGGCCTATGGGTTGGTTGTTTTACGTGCTACCTGATGAGGACCAAGTTCGATGGCGAGAACAACTACCCGCTTCGGGCTCTCAGGTCTCCGACCAAGAGGTATCACGATTTCTTGTTGTATATCGGGTATCTCGCAGTCATCATCACGATCTGTGTGCCGGCGATTCTGTTTGGCACATCGTGGAGCGGCAACTTCGAGGTCAAGATGGTCGGAGTCACTGGCTTTGCTATCTGGCTGGCGGGTATGGCACTAGATGCCACCGATCCCAAGATGCCGGAAAAGAGCAAGAAGATGCACGTCACCGACTACCAGCCAATCTGGAAGACGTTTCCGCTATGGTGGCGTGAACTCAGCGAGAAAATGGGCTAAAAGTGAACAAAAGCCGTCCTAGTACTCTGTGCAATCCAGCACATGAGGAACGGGCGGCTATTTGATTTTTGGGCAAAAAAAATTAGCGCCTCCCGCGGATGCGCCAAGTGCTTCCCCGTAGGGTTGCACTGGCATATCCGCGAGCTGCGCTGGTTTAGACCGCAATCTTGGTTTCGATTACTGCCTCGTCCTCGATTACACCCGTGATCTCTTCCCCGACGCCAGAAACGACGTCGTAGCCGATCTCGGCGTCTCGTACGTCATTGCCTTGGCCGATGTGCGAGCGCTCGCCGACGGTCGAGTTGATGACCGTGGAGCTGTCGCCAACCCTGGCCCCTTCTTTGAGCGTGCTGTTGATGACCTCGACACTGTTACCAACCTCCGCCTTCTCGGCAATGGTGGTGTCGCCTGAGAGCATCACGTTGACACCGAGCTGAGCACCCGGTTCGATGGTGATGTTCGCGTCCGGCTCGACGGTTGCTGAGCTGGTGATCCATACAACCTCACCATCGGGGTTGTGGTGCCGCAAACGGTCCGGGGGGAGTTCAGCGTCGGGCGTGGGTGGTTTCATGACTATACCTACTGATGTTGGCATATTCCTCCATGGTTGTGGTCGAAAGGTACTCGAACAACTATACGGTACAGGTAAATGCCAGTCAATACTATTGCTTTTTAATACAAAAAGTACTATTATATAGAAAATGAGTAAGAATATTGACTTTGAAAGCCTACAAATCGATCACAGAGATTTTGCTGAGGGTGCTGATGAGTTTATTGAAAGAATGCAGAGCACCGATACAGAGCTTATGCGCGCTCCAAATGAGCTAGGCTCTTGCGGCGTCTACGTAGCATTAACTGATGCACGCCAGGCCGATGGTGATCCGACAGTCATTGTGCCCAGAGCTTTTCAGGCATTTATGGAGGATCCTTTCGAACAGCAGCGTGATAAAGCGATTGCAGTTGCGATGAATGCACGAGTAATTGGTGTAGATACGCCCGGTGTAGGTTTGAGCCGAATTCGCTCAAGATCTGGCTTTGATCAAAAATTAGAGGCTATCAAGGGCCGAATTGACACCAGCGCTGCGGCGCAACTACTAGCCATTAGGTCTAGAACGGGTTTGAGCTACGAAAATGAACCAGTCAGGTACTGGGGCTATTCAATGGGCGCTTGGTCAGTTGCCGCTATGGTTGGCTCGCCACAAGTATTTCAGGTTGAAGGCGTTGACTTGCCAGAGGCCGTTAACGATCAGCCCTGGGGGGTGGTCGGCAAGAATGGTTTGCCGAGTAAAATCGGTGCTGAGGATGAATCTATAGATCACTATTTGGAACAGAACTTTCAATATCCTGAACTTTTACAGCCGTATGATAGGTTTTCCGAGCACTTTAGGGAAAAGATTCCTGGTAAAAGATTGCCGGTGAGGATGCAAAGCTTGCTCCTTGGCATGGGAATGAGAAAGCCATTTGCTCCAGGTCTCGTCCAGGCTATCGAGGCAGACAAACGAGCTGGTGGTAGGTCTGGCTTGGCTATGGCACCAATCAATCTATATAAAGCCGAGGGCAGTGGTGTTTCTAGGCTTGAGGCAAACGAAGCTACTGCCGAGCAGCTGAGGAAGGTACACCCAAATGTAGGATTTTTTGTAATGCGTAGTTCTGGTTTTGACATCCCGCTAAGCCACAATTTCTACCACTCGGTGCCCAATGTTGCAATATTAGCCAGCGCTATTGCTAGAGCTCGGCGATAGTTTTCGCTAGTTCGCGGGCGGATTTTTTCCAGGTGAATTTTTTTGCCTGAACTTTACCCAGTTTAACCAGGTCGTCTCTGGTTTTTTTCTTTTCTAGCTGGTGAACTTTGTCGGCGAAATCTTGGGTTGAGTTGGGGTCAAAAAACAGCCCAGCCTCGCCCGCTACCTCGTGAAATATGTCAATGTCGCTGCAGATAACCGGTATCCCCTCTTGCATAGCTTCGATGATCGGTAGACCGAAACCTTCTTCTAAACTGGCTGTTACCAGTGCATGACTATCGCTCAGAACTTTTGCGTATTCTTGGTCTGTTACTCCGCCATAAAATGATATCTGGGCATCTTTTGGTGCATGCGTGACTAGTTCTTTTTCTCGAGCAGGTGAAATCCTAGATAACAAACAGAGTTCGTACTCGGGCAAAAGTTCCATCGCTGCGATCAAAGTCTCAACATTTTTGTACGGCATGAATGATCCCATATAGACTATTTTCTTTTTCGGCTTTTCGTGCTTGATGTTTAGTCGGCTGGGTGCATTGTAGACAACTTGCACAGGCTTTGAGGTGATTTTGTTCTGTATGATGTATTGTTTTGAGGTTTCGCTGACTGTCACTATGGTATCGGCACGATTGAGCACCAGTCTTTGCGGCCAAAATGCTAGATGAAAAAGACGCCAGACTAGCCGAACATGACTTTGCAAGTATGTCGGTGGCTTTGGATGGCGATAATATATCAAATCATGGACGGTTAGTATCAATTTGTACTTTCGTCCAAATAAACCCATATATTGTAGCGGACTAAACACTACATCGGCGCCAAGTTTGTTTAGCGTGCGCGGCAGACCAAGTTCACGCCACGAGATTGGATGGTTGACGATCTCAAAGGGGATATTTTTTGGTAGCAAGTTTAGCTGGGCTTTGTCGTGGATTAAAACAGTGATTGGTTGGATTTTTTGCAGCTCCTCTATAAGACAGGTCCCATAGCGACTAATACCATCGTGGTAGTTTGTGCGAGTCCAGCGGGCATCAACGAAAACCTTCATACTAGTAGTATAATGTATCATATGAAAATTTTGATTGCGGCGGATTTATATTGGCCAACACTCAACGGGGTGGCAACGGCTAGTCGGAGTTTGGCAAAAGGGCTGGCTGCTCGCGGTCACGAAGTTGTTGTGATAGCTCCTAGCCAAGTGGGTAGAAAGCATCGCGAGCGTGATGGCGATTGCCTGATTGAACGCACGACATCGCTGCCATTCCCGTTTTATCAAAATTTCCGCATATCACTGACGCCGCAACGTGAAGTCAAAAAAATAATCAGCAAATTTCAGCCGGACATCATACATATAGAAATGGTTATGGGAATTGGGCGCTCAACAATGCAAGCTGGTAGTAGGCTGGGTATACCGATAGTTTCGACCAATCACGCTATGCCCGAGAACTTGCTCGATAACTTTCGCATGCTGGCACCACTGGCGAGGCCATTCAATGCGCTACTAGAAGGCTATGGCACTAGATTCCATAACAACTCCAACTACGTAACTACCCCCACTCAATCGGCTATTGATATATTCAACCACAAGGTAAAAAACATGAAAGTTCCAATCGAAGCAGTGTCTAACGGCATCGACCTGAGTGTGTTTGCTCCTGGAGAGCCATCGCAAAAGTTATACACGAAGTACCATCTACCGACGGATCGACCTATTTTGCTATACGTAGGTCGCCTGGATGCTGAAAAGCATTTATCGGTATTGGTTCAGGCTGCAGCTAAAGTAATGCAGAAAGTTAATGCACATCTGGTTATTATTGGCCAGGGTATCGAGCGTGGTCGCTTGGCCGAGTTGGCACGTGGACTGGGTATCGAGCAAAATGTTACGTTTACCGGCAAGGTTTCAAATGAAGATCTGCCTCAACTTTATCGTATAGGTACAGTTTTTTGTATGCCATCACCAGCCGAGCTGCAGAGCATCGTGACCCTCGAGGCTATGGCGACTGGCTTGCCTGTTATAGCGGTCAATGCGGGTGCACTTGGCGAGCTTTGTCACGATGGAAAGAATGGTTTTTTGTTCAAGTATGATGACGATGTGATGATGGCAGCAGCGATTTTGAAAATCATTGAAAACCCTGATTTGGCCAAAAAGATGTCGGCTCGTAGCATGGCGATTGCTAAAACCCACGATATCAACTACACACTCGAACGATTTGAGGCTATTTACAAAGAACTTTTAAAGTCAAAGAACGCTAGTTAACGAATTTCTCTATCATCTCGGCGGCTTTTTCTGGTGTTTCATAGTGTATCAAGTGCCCGACGCTGGGGATGATTTGTAATTGGCCATTTGATAGCTTTTTGTACAAACGCGCTTGGCCTTTGAGTGGCGCTAGGTGATCACGAGCGCCAACGATTAGCAGCACCGGCATAGTTAGTTTTTCTGCAAATGGCAAGACAGAGCCGGACATTGTGGCGCTAAAGGCTTCGTTAACAGAGCGACGATTGGCAAAAGTACCAAAATATGCAAAATGCTGCTCGTATACTCGTTCGCGTAGCTCTTTGTTTTTTGTCGATAGCATCGCCTCTGTCATGACTGTAGTCGCGGCTTGGCTCTTGAGTAGCCTAGTCCCAGTTTTTTCTGGCAAGAATTGGCTGAGTTTGTAGTAGCTCTTGCCAACGAAGCTTCCGAATCGGTTGCCGTGAAGTGATATAGGATTTATCAAAATCAGCTTTGAGATTTTGCGTTGGTTTTGCGAGGCAAATTCGCTGGCGATGATTGATCCAAACGAATGACCCAGCAAGACTGGTTTGGTTTTTAGATTTAGCTCATCAATAAACTTTGCCAACCATTTTTCATAGTTTTTGACGTCGTGCTTGCTGCGTAGCGGTTTTGACTCACCAAACCCCGGTAGATCTGGGATTATCAATCTGTATTGAGGTAGCGATGCAGCAATAAATTGCAGCCCGTGGTGGGTACCGCGTAGACCATGTATTGCAACAATAGTTGTTTTGCCATCTGGGTTATAAATCCAGTACCGAGCGCCGGCTGCAGTTAACTTCTTTTCTGACTTCGTCTTTGTCATAAACTAAAGTATAATGGAACCTACTAATTATGCGAATAAATATGGTTTCGGAAAGTGAAATTTCAGTGCGTGGTCACGGTGTGCACACGGCCTATTTGGAGTTAACAAATGCCCTGAATGCTCGTGAGGATTGCCAAGTGATAGTCAACAAGTTCTTGCAACCAGTCAGGGCAGATATTACCCACATTCATACTATTGGCCTACCCTCACTAACAAAATTACTGTTTGGTTCGGGCAAAAAAGTCGTTTCAGCCCATGTTGTGCCGGCCTCGCTAGTCGGATCTATTGCAGGTGCGCATATTTGGCTACCAGTAGCAAAAAGCTACATGAAGTTTTTTTATCGCCGAGCCGACAAAGTCTTGGCCGTTTCAAAAATGGTCGCACAGATCTTGGAAAAAGATCTGGATATCAAAAAGTCTAAAATAGCAGTCACCTACAATACGATTGATACTAGCAATTACAAAACGACTGCAACGGACAAACAGGCCTCCCGCGACAAGCTCAAGATCGCTGAACATGAATTTGTTGTTGTGGGTAATGGGCAGATACAGCCCCGCAAGCGCTTTGACAGTTTCGTCGCAATGGCCAATGAGCTGCCTGGCATAAAGTTTATTTGGGTTGGTGGAATTCCTTTCAAGAATATCGGTGCTGATTACAAGAAGATGCAGGATTTGATAGACAATGTACCTAGTAATTTAAAAGTTACGGGCGTGATCGAGTTAGAAGATGTAAAAGCTTACCTACAAGCAGCTGACGTGTTTGTGTTGCCTGCCGAGCAAGAAAACCACCCTATGGCCGTTATTGAGGCCGCTGCGGCCGGTTTGCCTATCGTTCTGCGTGATATACCGGAATATGACGATACGTTCGCACAGGACTTTTTACGCTGCAATGACGATCAGGCATTTATTGGTGCCATTACTATGCTAAAAGACGACAAAAAGGCATTTGAAAAATACAAGAAAGGTGCCAGGGACATTGCCGAGCGCTTTGATAGCAAATCTGGCGCTGTTCAAGCGGTGAAAATCTACAAGGAGCTACTGGCGTGAGAATTGGGCTGTTTACAGATACCTATGCCCCTTCAATAAACGGTATTGTTTATGTAATCGATATTACTAAAAAGCACCTAGAGGAATTGGGTCACGAGGTCTATGTTTTTTGTCCAGCCGATGGCGTGACGCCAACCAAAGTCAATCAAGATGAAGAGCGTGGGATATTGCGATTTCCAAGTGTGAAAGGTGCATTTTATGATGACTACAACTTTTCACTGTTCTTTCCCCCATCGGCAATGCGAAAGATACGCGAGCTGGATCTAGATATTATTCATATTTTTACCCCTGGACAAATTGGTATTTTGGGCATCAATGCGGCTTATAAAAACGGTGCGACGTTGATTTCTCAGCACAGTACTGATGTCTACGAGTACGTTAGACACTATCCGGGAGTATTACCTGGCCTACTGATGCTTTTGCC
>JACPYF010000040.1 GCA_016196195.1 Candidatus Saccharimonadota bacterium
ATTCTGGTTATCAATATGGTTTGCTTCAACATAGCTGATGTATTTCTGGATACCGTAGCTGACAGCAAGTTTTTCTATGACTTCTCTGCACGGAAAGGGGTGCACCCAAACGCTGCGTTGTAGCTGGAAAAACCCCAATTGCCGCAACCTAGCAGTTAGGGCATCTCTTCCAGACTTCTGTTTCTCGGGGATATCGTAGAAGACAATTCTCCATAAACCGTCCCATTTATTGGGGTCTGTTATGTGTAATTGCTCAAAATTAAGTTGCTTAAGTTTTTTATGTCCTTTTTTAGTGATGCCCAAGCCGAACTCATATTCTCCCGCAAGCAGACCGCGCCCCTTCATGTAATATATGATGCGTCTTGCTTCCCGTGCACGCTCACGCTTACTTAGATGTGCAAAGAATACATCCATGGGTTTTTCAAGTGCGATTAATAGGTTGGGGAGCATAATGCCAGCGCCTAGAGCCCCAGCTGTAATAAGTTCTTTTAGCACGGCATCCATGTACTTTTGAACATTATCATTTCGCTTCATTCTAATAATATACGCTATCGCGTGGATTATTAGAATGCTAAGATTATGGTTAAGGAGATGGTTAGGATTATGAAAATAATCAGTGCTTGAGGCCAATAGGTCCACAAATTACTACTCTTTATTTCCTGCTGGGTTTGTGTGGCTATGTTGGCTGTTGGTAGTTCTTGCATCTCGTCCTTGGCTCCCAGTACTGCTGGCTGGTTTAGGTCGTTGGTAGTTGTTGTTCGTGTGTCATCTGAATCTTGGCTAGTTTCTGCAAACACTGGCTCTTCTTGGGTACTATCAGGTGTTGTGGGTGCAACAGACAGGTTTGTAACTGGTTGGGTTGGTGGAGCTACTACAGTAGGTGGTTGGTCTATAAAACCATCACAGGCATCGTCTAGCTTGTCCTTGTCATTATCCTGGCCAGAAGAACACAGCGCCAGACCCTCCACGTAAACAGTTTTAAAGACATCGATGTCCTCACCACTGGAGTTTTTGCCATAGAGGTGTAGGGTATGAAAGCCAGGCGCAACAGTAGCTGGAATACTTGCTCCAATACCAACAGATCCGTCATAACCCAATGAGTATGTACCTAGGCTCAAGGGTTCGGAGTGGAGCCAGGCTTTTATCTCTGCACCAACGGCAAAGACTTCATCTAGGCCGGTAGCTTTATACGCCCAGAAAGTACCTGCTCTTATAACCCCACCATCCGTGCCTGTGAGGTACTTTAAGTTTCTGATGGTCTTGTTTGACTTTGGAGCTTGTAACAAGGGTGTGTTGTTATCTAGCTCAGTTGCTTTTGCGTTAGGGTTGGGTGTGGGCATTTGGGCGGTGAAGTTGTTAGTTTTCTCTAAAATCTTGATCTTCAACAAATCATGTCCGAGTGCATTTGGGTGGAAACTTTCGTTGCCGATGGGCCCGTGAACAAAAGGCAGGTCAACCTGGTCATTACCGGCTGTTAGGCCGTTTACGGCTACCTCCCAACTATTCCTCGCTTCGCACATCTTGTGTCCAGCAAAAGCATCTTCTACGTCCACATAAAACACACCCGAGTACTCGGCTGCTTTTTTGATGACGCTGTTTAGGTGGCCGATAAGTTGCTTGGCAAAGACCCTTTCATCTTTATTCAAATGGACGTTCATATCGCAAGTGCCTTCTGTGTCGGCAAGTTGTGGGTAGCCTATGATGTATATTTTGGAACGAGGGTCGGTAGATGCCTTAACCTCGTTGTAGGTGTTGGTTAGTGGGCCAAATTGTTTGTTGATTAGGTCAGCTAACATCAAACGGTCTTCGTAGTTGTCGTAGCAAGTGTCGGTGTCCATGCACCTTAGTACTATGTCGCCAAAGCCTATGTTGTTGCCACCTATTGAGAGGGTGATTATATTTGGGCCATGTTGTTTGTTAAACTCATTTTGGGCACGATGACCTGGCAAGAAACTCATATATATCTGCTCATCATATATATCTTCGAATAATCCTTTTGATTGAGAATTTTCTTTTCTGTATTCCTTTGAGTTATTCCAAACATCTTCCATCACCGCACCAGAACAGGCCACCGACTCATACTGCCCATAATTCAAGACAGAAGAGATGAGGTACGGGTACGAACGCTGGGACAAGTGACACATA
>JACPYF010000038.1 GCA_016196195.1 Candidatus Saccharimonadota bacterium
CAATGCCCGTGCTAGCCGTTACAGCTACCGTTTTGCCTGATCTACGAGCCCGAGCTATAAACTGGTTCAGTACAAACGTTTTTCCGGCACCAGGAGGACCAGTCAGGAAAACTGACTGACCATCCATCATTATCTTTAAAGCTTGTTTTTGTCGCATGCACTCTATTGTATAGCATGCGGGGTATCAGTCGCCGCGCTAGTTAGCTGGCTTCCAGACACGAACCCAGTCGACAAACATCTGAGAGTTTGTCGGCGCTGTACCGCCCTTGCCTATGGCGAGGTTGAATATAATGTACTGATTGACTTTGGTTATGTCTCCAGAAACTGCACCATAAGCCACGCCGTCGATATAAGGAACGATTTTGCTACCAGTCCAGTACATACCGTAAGTATGGTACGCCCCAGTGTAGTCGCTCAGGTTGCCGTTAGGAGTTGGGCCTGTTTGCCCGCCATTTATCCAGTGGTAGTTAAATTGTGGTTTTTTATCAGAATGTGTACCAAAGAATTCAAAGATATCTATCTCTGGTGGCCAGTGACCGTCAACTGGAGTGTCAAGTGTCCAGAATGCAGGCCAACAACCATTACACGATGGTACCTTGATGTTGGACTCTATGTAAGTTCCAGGAGGGAAGCTGTACGATCGGCCGCTTTGTGCCATACCAGATGTGTAGGGGTATGAACGATCTACACCCTGAGCAGTTTCTTTCTTTAGTGTCATCACCAAATTACCACCTTCTACAGTAGTGTTAGCTGTTTTGTAAAATGCGTCTTCAGCGTCTTTGTTGTACGGATCTCCATAGCCTGGAGCTGTCGGGCCACGCAGTGCTACCCACTTGCTGCTATCTAGTGAAGTGCCGTTAAACTCGTCAGAGAAGTCCTTTGTCCATTTTTTAGTACCGACTTCTGTAGTACTGACTACACACGGAGCACCGCCGTCAGAACATGTACCGCTAGACGGTTGCGCAACTGGGCCTGGATCTGCTGGAACAGTACTAGGTGGCGGAGTAGTCGTTGGTGCGATGTCTTTGTTGTAATCTAGTACTCGTACTGACCCCCAAGGAATATCTTTTAGGCTAAATCCTGTTCCATACCCTGCTGGCCATCTGCTCGTTGTCTCGCCATAAATTGCGAATGTACCACCATTGTCGCGCAAGTATGCGCCGTAAGTTTGGAGTGCTTTAGCGATAGTTTTTTGTGGTTCAGGTAAACCAGATATGTTCACGTTAGGGTCAAGTTGTATTTTGTCTGCCTCGCGCAGAACTGTGTTTGAGTTACCTACGTACACATTCTCCCAGGCGGGGAAGACAGGTTCACCCGCCTTTATACCAGGGACCGAGAATACTAGTGCGTGATCGATATGGCCAGACGCCAGTTCTTCTGGTGTTACTAGACCTGCTAGTAGTGATAACCCAGCAGCATTTGACGGTGCATAGGCGCGGTCAGTCTGTCCATTACCGGCTAGGTTGGCTACAGCTACCGCTTTTGCATTTGTAACTGTACCGTCAGCCGATACGGTCGCTTTGTATATTTCATAAACCTGAGTTCCGACAACTACAGCCAGGTGACCATCAGTACCGCTTGGGGGTTGTGTGCCGGCTGGTACTTTCGGAACTTGTATTTTGCCTGCAGAACCGAGGTATTGAGAAGTTTCACCCGGAGGCGGTGAAGGATATGCCGAGAAGGCGCCTGTTCCTTTTACTACCGTGACTCCGTAAGAGCCCATAGAAAAGTTAGGGTTCCAGAAATTACCTGCCTTGAACTGAGTCATAAAGGCGGCGGAATCGCTGTGGATCGCAGGGCTAGTTTTTACTGGGTCTACGAAGGCTGCTGCCTGCGTGAAGTAACCTTTATTTAGTCCTGTGGGCACAGGAGTTGGAGCAGGTATTGGTGCAGGTGCGGGGTTGTTAACATTCATAGTTATGTCTTTTGTGACAGTAATTGTTGCTTGCAAGCCGGCTGCAACATCCCATGCGTACACAGTATATATCTGTGGTCCGTTTGGTTGTTTTGTAGTATCAACTGCCGCAGTCCACGTGTTGTTAGTCAAAGTTGCGGTCTTTACATTTGATCCGTTGTACCAAATTTCGATATTCTTGATACCGCTGCTTTGTGTGCCAGAGAAGGTTACAGTGCCAACGGCATCTTGGTTTGCAGTAGGTTTCGAGATGTTCAAGTCGTATGTCGGCGTGGTCGGCACGGGTGTCGGCGTAGGGCTAGGCACAGGTGTCGGCGTCGGGCTAGGAGTAGGCGTAGAAGGCGGAGTAGTATTGTTGGAAACTGTGACGGTTGCACTGCTAGTAGCCACGTTGCCAGTTGCGTCATATGCTTTGGCGGATATGGTATGTCCACCGTTTGCTAGCTTTGTAGTGTCGGTAGTAAATGTGTATGGACTTTGCAAAACAGTTCCCAGCAGAGCGTTATCGGCATAAAATTCTACTTTTTGCACCTTGTCGTTATCGGTAGCAGTAGCAGTGGCAGTTAGGTTGCCTGAAATGCTAGCGCCACTAGCGGGTGCGGTGAGCTTAACGCTAGGAGCAGTAACATCAGGAACTATCGGAGTATCACCGTATAGAGATATACTGTCTATGTATAGATTGCGGTCACATCGACCCGGTCGCCAGTAATCGTTAGGGTAGGAAACACTAACCGTATGCGTGCCTGCAGGTATATTGACAGCCTGGGAGTACTTTGCCCAAGTTTTGCTGCCAACCTTGATACTACTACCTTGCTGTTTGCCGTCTATGTATATATTCATATTTGGCCAGCCTCGACAGTAGCTACCTTTAGCTATCACTTCAACGCTAGTAGCCGCAGAGGTCGTAGCGATGTTTGATGATGTAACGGTGCCTTCGCTATACATAACAACAGCCTGTTTGAAAGTTGTTGCAGGATCGCTAATCACGCTACTAGTTTCGTAAGGTATCGACAATGAGCCTGGTGATACGGTTGTTAGTTTTACACTAGATAGCTCACTTCTAGCAAAAAGACCACCTGCACTGATGGCCGCAACGAATACTACAGCAACTACCACCCACTGCAGCTTTGACATATTTTTAATAGACATAAACCCTTCCCTTGATTTTCCCTATACTATTTATGCTTACTAGTATCGGCTATTTTAAGCAAAATTACAACATCACCTACCTTGATAAACTCAGCTATAATGTAGCTTATGCCTATAAACAACTATAGACGCGACTCTCACCCCTATAATCACTACCGTCACAGACATTATTCGCAAACAAAAAGCAAAAAGCCGTGGGTCTTTTTAGTTGTCCCGGTCCTTTTTCTGGTAGCCGCATGTATATTTTTGTATGTTCAACCGATAGGCTCACTACCACCTAAAACAAAGTCTCTCTACACCCCGGCCTCGCAAAAGGTTAATATCGCCTGGCCGACCGCTAGCCAGGCGGCCATCGGATCTGTTGATCAGGGCTTGTTGGCCGTAAAGCCAGGCCAGACGACAAAGCCAACCGCATCAACTGCAAAACTCATATCGGCACTGACTATTCTCAACAAAAAACCTATATCATATGGTCAGCAGGGTCCAAAAATTACTTTGACGCAAAGTGACGTAGATATCTACAACCAATATTTTGCAAAGGACGGCTCTGTGGTACAGATAAAAGTCGGCGAGCAGCTGACTCAGTATCAATTACTACAGGGTATGATGCTTCCTAGTGCCAATAATTATGCCGATAGTCTAGCTGTCTGGGCTTTTGGTAGTTTAGAGAAATACCAACAAGCTGCTCAAGCGTATGTTAATAGTCTAGGCTTGAAAAACACCAAGGTCGGCACAGATGCTAGTGGATTTGACGCTAGTACTACCAGCACAGCCGAAGATCTAACAAAGCTCGCCGTTGTAGCCATGAAGAACAAAACATTAGCCGAAATCGTGAATCAACCGCAAGTAGACCTGCCTATAGCGGGCGTAAAGGAAAATACCAACTGGCTACTAGGCGCTGATGGCGTAGTCGGGATCAAAACCGGACACACAACTGAGGCGGGCGGAGTATATGTATTTGCTAGTAAATACGATTATGACAAATCGCACAGTGCAATGATCGTAGGTGCGGTACAGGGAGAGCCAATTGTCATCAATGCAATTCACCAATCCAGACTACTGATCAGCCAGGCAAAAAATAATTACAAGCTGGTTAGCGTGGCTAAAAAAGGTCAAGCGGTTGCTGTTTATACCAGCCCATGGGGTGAAAGCGTAAATGCTGTCGCGGCCAAAGATCTATCTATTTTGAAATGGAACTCTACAAAGTTGAAGCCAGAGATCAAACTAGGCTATATTGATGCACCAGCAAAAAAAGGCACAAAAGTAGGCGTCATCAAAGCAGGTGATGAGTCTTCGGATATAATTTTGCAACATACGCTACAGCAGCCTGATTGGCAATGGCGAATTCTCAGATATTTCTAAGCTATAACAAATACTATATATAATATTAAAGAGAGAAATAATTTATATGCAATCCAACAGCAACAAGAATATGATCATATCGGCAACTATAATAGGTGCAACTGTCCTATTGATCATGGGCGCCGTTGTGGTCAAGGGGCAGCCCAGCACCACGCCTACTACCAGTACGACTAGCAGCACTCCAGCCTCAAAGCCTAGTAATGACTCGTCAGGAACTACGACTAGCACAAGCCCCTACAAAGATGGTACCTATAGCGCAACCGGTAGGTACTCTGCACCAGACGGTACACAGCAAATTGGCATCACTATGACAATATCCAATGGCACCGTGACTGCGACTAGCGCTGAAAACAAAGCCAATGGTAGGGACAGCTCGCAGTACGAGGACAGCTTCATAGCCAGCTACAAAGATTCTGTTGTCGGCAAAAAGATTGATAGCCTGAAGGGCGTGGTCAGCGGAGATTTATTGACCCTAATTGGCTTTGAAGATGCCTTGGCTCAAATCGAAAATCAGGCGAAAGCATAGTGCACGACTGGACGTTCGAGGCTATAGGTACAGCCTGGACGATCTCGACGTCCACAAAATTGCCAAGGACCTTACAGCAAAAGATCGCAAAGCGAATTGAAGATTTTGACAAAGATTATTCTAGATTCAGAGCAGACAGTTTGGTTACACAGATGTCTAAAAGAGCAGGTGAATATGATTTGCCTACTGACGCCCGGCCGATGATAGATTTTTACAAAAATCTTTACGACATAACTGGTGGCCAGGTGACTCCACTAATCGGCAAAACCATAGAGCAAGCAGGTTACGATGCTAACTATTCATTCAAGTCCACCAAGCTCACAATTCCGCCAGCTTGGGACGAGGCATTAGAATACAACTTTCCTAAACTTACTACCAAGAAACCGGTGCTACTAGATTTTGGCGCAGCCGGCAAAGGCTACTTGGTAGATATTATTGGCGAGTTGCTTTCAGAGCTAGACGACTTTGTCATAAACGCTGGTGGTGATATTTTGATCAAAGGCAAGCCCCAGACTATATTGCTAGAAAATCCAGATGATAATTCACTGGCTATAGGCAAGGTCGAAGTATTAAACTCTGCATTTTGCGGCAGTGGCATAACCAAGCGAAATTGGGGCAAGTACCATCATGTAATTCATCCTGAAAAACTAGCATCCCCAACTAAAGTTAAGTCAGTTTGGGTTAACACCGAAAATACTATGCTAGCGGATGGCCTAGCGACTGCACTGATGTTCGCTAGTCCCGAAAAGTTGCGTCAGCATTTTGAGTTTGAATATGCGATGATAGTAGGTGAAGATTTAAAATTTTCAAAAAACTTTAAGGCAGAATTTTTCAAAGGATAACATGGTACAAAAGCTAGATGATTTGTTAAATTCCATAAATATGTATCGGCTAGTCCTATATAGTCTGCTGTGGCTAGTTCTGGCTGCTGGGTTGCTGAGCTTGCTAGGGATCTTGCGCTATTCGCCCGTAGAGCTAGCCATCTCTATGTCTATCCTGATGACTGTTGGCTATATCGCAAACATAGGTTTGTCAAAGTTATACAAAATCGAACCAAATTTTGAATCAGGTCTGATAACTACCCTAATACTGTTCTTTGTTATAGCAGCCCCAACAGCAGCTAGCGACTGGGCCGCCTTGGCCATATCTATATTTGTAGCAATAGCATCAAAGTATGCACTGACCTGGCGAGGCGCTCATGTATTCAACCCTGCGGCAGTAGGTATTGCAATAATAAGCGCCACCGGACTCGGACATGCTGCCTGGTGGATTGGTACCCCTGCTATGCTACCGTTTGTTGCAATAGTCGGACTTCTGATTTTGCGCAAAACCAGACGCTTTGGCTTGTTCTTTAGTTTCATCATTCCTAGCACCGCACTGCTGCTTTTGCACGGTAGCACCTTGCAGACATTGATCTTCTCGTTCCCGTTAATATTCTTTGCAAGTATTATGCTGACCGAGCCTGCGACTGCACCAAATACAAACAGATGGCGCATTGTTTACGGCGGTTTTGTCGGAGTTTTGACCGGACTTGGATTGGGGCTAGTCTCAACTCCGCAGGTGGCACTACTATTCGGAAACATGTTAGCCTTCGCAGTCAGTTTTCGGTCCGGCATAAAGTTGGAATTGGTTTCTAAAACCAAGCTCTCACCAAACATATATAATTTTTCATTTAGGCCTAGTCAAAAAGTAACCTTCATTCCGGGACAGTACATGGAATGGACTTTGCCGGGTATAAAGTTCAACAGCCGTGGCAACCGGCGAACATTTACGATTGCATCCAGCCCGTCACAACCAGACCTAGACATAGGCATTAGATTTTATGATCCCAGCAGCTCTTTCAAGCAAAAATTAGTGGGAATGAAGCCCGGAGATATTATTTTCGGTGGGCGAGTTGCTGGCGATTTTGTATTACCAGCAGACACGGGCAAAAAGTTAGTTTTTGTGGCCGGCGGTATAGGTGTCACGCCATTCATCTCAATGCTGCAGTGTATAAACGAAGCCAAAAAAGACGTAGATATTGTTTTGTTTTATTTTGTAAATAGCGAGCAAGATTTTGTTTACAAAGACGTCATAGAAAATTCATTAAATTTCGGACTAAAACTCGTACCCATGGTTGGCCCGAACGCACGATTGACCGAAGCTGTTTTGAAAAATCACGTCGATGATTACAAGGATCGTGAATACTACCTTTCTGGACCGCCAACTATGGTCAGAATATATAAAAAATCCCTCAAAGAACTATCTGTTAAGAAAATACATACAGACTACTTTACGGGCTACTAAGCATTTTTTAATAGATCTCCTGCATTCTAGTAAGTGCTAACAATTAATAGCAAAAGGAGAGTATATGAATAAACTAAAAACAAGCGTTATCGCTGGAGTACTAACAACAGTAGGCACGGTCGGTCTAGTTGGGGTGAGTGCGCACGCCGCTACTACTACGAGCACAGACCCGCAGAGTGATTTGATTAGCAAGATTGCCAAGAAATTTAATCTAAAATCAGATGAAGTAAAGCAAGTTTTTGACGACGCCCACAAAGAACGTGAGGCTGAACGTAGCGCAAAGCTTTCAGAAAATCTGCAAAAGAAAGTTGACGACGGAACTATAACTGCCGATCAAAAGACGAAGCTAGAGGCCAAGTTTAAAGAACTAAAAACAAAGCATGAGGCTGAACGTGAAGCCAACAAGAGCTCAAAACCTGATCGCGCAGCAATGAAGCAAAAGATGGAGTCCGAGCGAGCAGAGCTAAAGGCTTGGGCGACGCAAAATGGTATTGATCTAGACAGGGTCATGCCAGCCCCTGCAATGGGCATGGGTATGCACCGCGGTCCAGATGATAACCAGTAAAATAACAGCACCTTAAACTTTAAAGTACCGCTACTCGCAGCGGTACTTTAATTTACACAAACTGCTCGTCCTTTAAGCTTTTTCTAAATGAGAGTATATTAAGGTTAGTACATGAGAATACTAGTTGTAGAGGATGAACACCGAATTGCGCGCGCAATCAAAGAAGGTTTGGAACAAGAAACCTATGCTGTTGATTTAGAATTTGACGGCGAGGATGGCTACAATGCTGCTGCAAACGAAGACTATGACCTGATAGTGCTCGACGTTATGCTACCAAATATGGACGGCTATACAATTTGCAAAAAACTACGCGATGACGGCAATCATACGCCGGTGATAATGTTAACGGCAAAAGACCAAGCTCGCGATATTGTAAAAGGTCTCGATAGTGGAGCAGATGATTATTTATCAAAGCCTTTTAGCTTTGAAGTATTTTTGGCTCGTGTGCGAGCACTATTACGACGCCCACACGAAACAGTAGGTGAGGATATTCAAGTTGCAGACTTGGCGCTAAATCCAAATTCCAAAACCGTCAAACGTGCCGGCAATATAGTTCAGCTTTCCAGCAAAGAGTATGCACTATTAGAATACATGATGAGAAATTCCGGCAAGATTCTGAGCAAAAACAATATCATTACGCATGTCTGGGATTTTGACGCCGATATTTTACCGAATACCGTAGAGGTTTTTATAAACTACCTGCGTGCAAAAATAGATAAACCCCACAAAACGAAGCTTATCCAGACGGTGCGAGGTTTTGGATACAAAATAGAAGCCGAGAGATGAACAAAAGCGAAAAAAACACTATAGATTTCCTGCGCTCCTCGTCGGTCCGACTAACGGCAACCTACCTTTCAATCATCATGCTAATGAGCATAGGTTTTTCAATAATCTTGTATAACATTAGTAACAATCAGTTGCACCGACAGTCACCCGTACCCGCTTCGATCGACGAAAGCATGGGCTATGAATTTCAAAATGAATTAACGCCTAGACAGGCAATAAAAAGGTTCCTAGCTACTAGGGCAGATGAAGCCAGTGATGAATTGATACTAAACCTCATTCTAATGAATATGTGCGTCGGCATACTAGGCGCGGGTGTCAGCTATTATTTAGCCAGAAAAAGTCTCGAGCCTATCGAAGCGGCCATGGCCAGTAAAGATCGTTTTATTTCCGATGCCTCGCACGAGCTACGAACTCCACTGACTAGTTTGCAAACAACTAACGAGGTCGCCTTGCGTAAACCAAAGCTTACCATCAAACAAGCAAAGGAACTAATTGCCGATAATGTCCAAGAAACAAAAAGATTGAAATATCTGACCGATGGCCTATTGGGATTGTTAAAAGAAAATCAAGACGGTGCCAATATGCAGGAGGTATCTTTGCAGAGTGTCATCAGCGAGACGATGAATCATGTTGTTGCCCACGCTCAAAAAAGAAGTATTACAGTCGATGACAAAGTACCAAATATAAAGTTTGTTTCTGACCCAGATTATTTATCACAAGTACTAACGATACTATTGGAAAACGCTATAAAGTACAGTCCAAATAAAAGCACTGTCACTATTGATGCCAAAAAGACAAACTCAAAAGTGGTAATAAATATCAAAGACGAAGGGGCGGGCATAAAGGCAGCTGATCTGCCACATATTTTTGACAGGTTCTACCGGGCGGAAAATTCTAGGTCTAGTAACAAAGTCCAAGGCTACGGCCTCGGCCTTTCTATAGCAAAACGATTAGTCGATGAGCTAGGCGGCAGCATTACAGCCAAGAGCACACCATCAAAAGGCTCGACTTTTTCATTGTGTCTTCCGTTATCTAAGTAATATTACCAGTTCGCATAAATCTGATAGACCAAGTTGCTGGAATCGCTAACAATGCACCAAATATCAGAACTTCTTTGTCTGGTAAAACGAAGGTTAGGCACAGTAGTAACAGAGGATACACAGCCCATGCTATTCCACTAACAATTTGCATCGCAAACACGTACTCTAGGGTTGTCTCGCTTGCGGCGTTTTTGTAATAGCGGCTGTACATAGGTGTAGTATATAGCGCTTGGCCAACTCCACTCAGCAGATTTATGCCGGCAACTTGAGAAACAGTCTGAGTGAGAAATCGTAAAAAATTAGTAATTGACAATATCCAAGATCCTTGTTTTAGGTAATGAGCTTCGCCCTTTTTGCTTTCTCGCCAGCCCACCCAGAGTGAAATTAGAATAGCAGATATAACTACCAATGCACTCAAGATTCCTACCCCCGCGTAGTTCGGAATTATAATAAAAACCAACAATGGCCAAACCAGTGCACCAACAGAATCATCAACAGTAGATCCAGCATTGGCTATCAAGTCAGGCATGATCTTCCTGACGTTCAACTTCGATAAGTCCATTTTTGGCCATTGTACAACATCTGGTTTTCCCCAAAGTGGCACCGCTGCAAAAAACACCAAAACAATTGCGATTGCATACGTCCACTCAATGCCATAGATTTGTGCAACAATACCACCTACCGCAGGAGCTATACCTTGGCTTGCGAACCACAGTGCATTAGAAAGGCCGATCTTGTTGCCAGCCTCTTTGCCCTTGGTTATTGCAATAAAGTTAAGACGAAATGCGAACCAGTACAGTGAAGCAATCGCCATAAAAATCACGTAGCCAATTATGAATAGTCCGTTTGAAGGCAATAGCGCAAGGGATATCAAGAACCCAGATATGCTCAGCGTCGACAGAGCCATATTAAAGTTTGCGCCGAGCTTTGGCATTAGATATGCAGCAGGGAAAAGGAATATTAACCAAACAATACTTTCGGCGATAAAGACCATGAAGACTTCTCGCATGCTGTAGCCGATATTCATCAGGTAGATTGGTATCAAAATTATTACGAAAGTTATAGCAGTAGCCCTTAGGCTATGGGTCAGATATATGGCGGTCATTTCTTTTAGCCTGTGTAAATGAAAGTGGCTGTGTATAGGATTGTTGCGTAGCATAAGCTCAAGTATAACAGCTCTGACTGTTTAGAAAACGAGTTGTGAGTTATTATTATATCTGATGCATTTACTTGTCAGATATGCCATTAACAACACAACAACTCTTTTAGGTGTTGTGTTTATTTTCAGTAGGACGAACAGTTATCATGACTAAGCCTACTTTTAGCCAAGCACTGTCACAATGGCTCTTGGCAAAAGACAAAAAGACTGTTGGTTCAATGCTGGATATCTTTGACGAAAAAAGCTTTGCATTTATTTTCTTGGTTTTGATGATATTTCCTGCGGCACCACTACCAACAGGTGGCCTAGTTCATTTGTTTGAAATAGTTGTCTTGCTGCTGGCTTTGCAACTGATCATTGGGCGACGCGAGCTTTGGCTGCCAAAGCGTCTAAAAAAAGTCGAGCTCGATAGTGTAACTCGCGAAAAAGTACTACCTTTTCTAGAGCGGTGCGTAAAGTTTTTTGAAAAGTTCACCAAACCTCGACTGGCTAGTACTATAACAAAACGATGGTTCCGCATGCAGCTCGGACTTGCAGTAGCAATATTTACACTGGGAGCTTTCCTAGCCCCACCATTCACTGGCTTAGATACACTACCTAGTATGGGCGTGGTCCTGATAGCCATCGGCGTGATCCTAGACGACGTAGTGCCAATTGTGGCGGGTTATATAGTAGGCATATTTGGATTGGCCGTTACATTCACATTGGGTGCGGGTATCATCACGGCTATCCAGGCTTTATTCTAATGATATAAAATGCTATACTTTGTATATTAGATTATGAGTTCAACAGTAAAAAACGAAACACTAGCTCTCGACGTCAAAGGTTTGAAAAAAACCTACGACAGTGGCACAAAAGCCCTAAAGGGTATAGACCTGCAAATAAAATCAGGTCAGTTTTTTGGTTTGTTAGGTCCAAACGGTGCCGGCAAATCAACATTGATCCACACTATCACCGGCCTATCTATGCCTACTAGTGGCAGCGCAAAAGTTTTTGGCTCTGACGTTGTGGGCGATTACAAAACTGCACGTATGTATGTTGGTTTATCGCCACAAGACATTAACCTCGATTGGTTTTTAACTGTCGAGCAAACACTAGATTTTCACGCCGGCTACTATGGCATGAGAAAAAAAGAGCGTCGCCAGCGTATAGACGAGCTGCTAAAGGTATTTTCACTAACAGACAAAAAAGACTCTCGCGGCATGTTCCTATCTGGCGGTATGAAGCGTCGCATGGTGATTGCACGTGCGTTGATGCACAAGCCAGAGTTTTTGATACTCGACGAGCCAACGGCAGGTGTCGATGTTGAGCTGCGACGTGAGCTTTGGAAATATGTAAAAAAGATCAACGAACAGGGAACTACAATTTTACTAACTACACATTATATCGAAGAAGCCGAAGAGCTTTGCGACCAAATCGCAGTTATAAATGCAGGTAAAATATTAAAGATCGGTACAGTAGCCGAGCTCAAAAAAGCTTACAAAGTCAAAACCCTCGAAGACGTGTATTTAAAGGCAACGGGCAAGAAGGTGCAATCATGAACAGTGTTCAATGGGTCGGTTTTTATACTCTGTTGCGTCGCGAGTGTTATCGTTTCCTTTCAATCCCACGTCAAACTGTCGGCGGTCCGCTACTAGAAACCTTTCTATACATCAGTGTATTTGGCGCAGCATTAGGCTCGCGCATCAGTGAAATTGGTGGTGTTAGCTACGTAGTATTTATCATTCCAGGCTTGCTACTGATGAGCATGATCATCAACTGCTACGCCAACAACAGCTCGTCACTTGCCCAACAAAAAATGCTACGCTCTATCGATGACCAGTTGGCTTCGCCAGTTTCAAACTACAGCCTGCTGGCCGCGTATACACTGGGTGGATTTTTACGAGCGAGTTTGATTGTTGTTATTGCATTTGCTACCGCTAGCCTGATGGTTCAATTACCTATGGCGAACGCTTGGATATTTGTTTCCGGCCTTGTCTTTAGTGGACTATTCTTTGCTTCATTAGGTGTGCTGGCTGGGCTGATCGGTCAAACAAACGAACAGATTAGTTCTTACCAGACATTTATATTGCAGCCGCTAATATTTCTAGGTGGTGTATTCTACTCTGTCGCTTTACTACCCGAGCCATTTAAAACTCTGACTCATCTCGACCCAATCTTTTACATGATCAACACTGTGCGCTTTGGCATGATCGGACATTCCGATGTCAATCCGTATTGGTCGCTACTGGCTATCATTGCATTTACTATTGCTATCACGGCAGTCAACGCACGTCTATTCAAGCGCGGCTACAAACTACGAACCTAGATAGCCTCTATAGTTTTTTCAAAGGCACTTTTCAGCGCCGGCCAATCCGATGACCATCTATTCGAACCCTCTATCTCTAGATAGGTGACTTTTTGTATGTCGCACCATTCTTTTGCTGTTCCGGTTTGTTTAAAATCCTGCCAGTCCGACTCGCTGTATAGTTTGTAGCCAGACTCGCTAGCGAATATCCCTGCTAGCTTTTGCGCTAGCGCATCATTGCTAGATGCAATGTCTTTTCCGGCGTTGTGTAGCGATATCCACACTTTTACTTTTTGGCTTTTTATAAAATCTCGCACAGCGGCTGTTTCTGGTTCGGAAAATGGCTTCTTTCCTGCAAAGACAGTTGTAGTTAAGCTATAGTTTTTGCCATGATTCCATGCTGCGTCTGATACAAAGCTAGGTGTATCAAAGTTCCTATTCAGATCAACTTCGTTTGCATTGAACCTACCAGATTTTCCACCGCTCCAATATCCTGGGTGTTCACGTGCCACTGCAAAGCCGTCTGGGTTCAGGCAGGGAACTATGAAAAACGTATAGTCATCGGCCTTTATGGTCGATGTATGCAGCCAATTGATTATTTGGTTTGCTAGCTTCACGGTACCAACTTCGTTGCCGTGTATACTGGCGGTTATCAAGATAGTTTTTTTGCCCTCACCGATTTTGTAGACGTCGATATTGGCGCCATCTACTGATCTACCAATTGTTGTACGCAAAATATTCCTGGGAATAATTTTATACGAATCAATACCGTCGGCCAGTATGCCTTTCGACGCTCGTACAACTTTACCCACGTGCCGCTTCATGATTACAGTATATCAGTATCTGTTATAATTTAGACTTACACATGGACGAGCAAATAGCCAAACTCATTGACCATTACCAGCCCAGCGACAAATCTGTCGAAGTAGTTAAAAGTGTACCAAAGGTCTTTTTGGTCGGCATTGCCGCTGCCGGTAAAAACGCAGTGCTGCGAAAGATTACACAGTCAGACAAATATCATGAGCTTGTCACATATACGACCCGGCCTCCTCGCAGCAATGATGGCCAGGCAGAAAAGAACGGTGGCGAATACAATTTCATCGATCGCGAGCGCGCAATTAAAATGTTACAAAACCACGAGTTCGTCGAGGCAAAATGGATCCACCGTCAAAATCTATATGGCACAGTTGCGGACGATTTTCAGCAGGCTAGCAGCAAAGGCAAAATCGCCATCGCCGATATCGATGTGCACGGAGTAGAAGAGTACATGAAAATGGCGCCCGAAAGTACAAAGCCTATATTCATATTGCCACCAGACTTCGACACGTGGCAAACACGCTTCAAGGCTCGCTACGAGGGTAGGCTAGGCGAAGGCGAATTTCAGCGTCGTATGTATACTGCCGCCCAAGAAATCGAACACGTTCTCAGCAAGCACTATTACTCGATAGTTATCAATGACGATCTGGACGACGCGGTCGAGCAGATCCAATCTATCGCTAGCGGCGAGCAACAATCAGACTTTGCATGGCAACGTGGGTCTCGTGTTGCTCATGAATTATTAGACGCAATACGTTCTGGCACTCATTGACCTCGAGCGCCAATTCGACTATAATTCATCACATGACAGACAGGCAGATAGCTATTTTGGCGAGCATCATCGAACAGTACGCAGAAGTCGCAGTACCAGTAGGTAGCGTGACTTTGGCAAAGCTTTTTGGTGTATCTAGTGCTACCATTCGTGCAGAAATGGTAAAGCTAGAGGAAATGGGCTTGATCGCTCAGCCTCACACTAGTGCTGGTCGCGTACCGACAGACAAAGGCTATCGCTACTATGTAAACGGCATCACCGAAGCCAACGAAACTCCGGTACAAGAACGCAGCGCTCGTGCCATCGCGGCCCGTGCATCTACGCATGGTGACCGAGCTGACCGAGCCATTCGCTCTGCCGTTGATAGCTTGGCTGATTTAACTCACAACCTAGGTATCGCAACTATCGGTGACCAACTATACCTCAGTGGTATGGGCAATCTATTTTCACAACCAGAGTTCATGCACGGTGACCAGTCACAAAACGTCGCACGCTTGCTAGACAACCTAGAGCCTTGGCTACGCGAAGCCGCGCCTAACGAACCATTAAATGTATACATCGGCACCGAAAATCCAATTGGTAAAAATGCCGAGGCAACACTGATCATCAGTCGTTTCCGCTCACCATATAGTGACAACAGCTACATCGGTATACTTGGACCAACTCGTCAGAGCTATGGCAAGGTTATGGGGTTAGTCCGCCACGCAGGAGCAATGCTAGAGGAGATACTTTAAAACTCATATGGCACATTTCATCCCAAAATCTGCGAGTCGCGTTCACTGTAGCTATCAGTACAGCTTACTTACGATTCTCGATTTTGAAATGAACTGCACTCATATGAATATCAAAGGTATAATTTAATTATGGCAAAACCAAAAAAACAAGTAGAGCTCGAGGAAAAACTGATCGACGCTATAGCCGACTTGCAACGTACTCGTGCTGACTTTGAAAACTTTCGCCGCCGTAGCGAGCTCGACAAAGCAACCGCACGTAGTGCAGGACAAACTAGCGCGATTTTGAAACTGCTTCCAGTTATCGACAATATCGAACGCGCAATTGGCCACATGCCAGCCGATCTAAAAGACAATGCTTGGGCGCAGGGCGTAGTAGGCTTGGCAAAAAACCTCGACAAATCATTAGAAGGTTTAAATTTAAAACGTATCGACGCAAAACCCGGCACGGCATTTAATCCCGACCTACACGAAGCTATTCAATTTGATGACAGTGAAGGTGAACATGAAGTCATTGCCGAAGAGCTACAATCAGGCTACCTGCTAGGTGAAACACCAATCCGCCATGCAATGGTGAAGGTTACAAAAAAGTGAGCAACCCCGACGAGCTTTGGCAACTTTACGACGAACAAGGTAACTTGATGGTCGATAAAGGTGCGACTCCTGAAAACGTTTTGACCAAAGGCCTTCTGCACGGTGCATCACATGTTTGGATATGGCGCGTTGTTGACGGAAAAACCCAAATATTGTTACAAAAACGCGCATCCAGCAAGCTAACATGGCCAAACTACTACGATATATCTGCTGCCGGTCACATAGACCTGGGCGAAACACCACTAATAGCCGCACTACGCGAAGCCAAAGAAGAAATAAATCTAGATATAAAACCCGAAGACCTAAAATTCGCAGGCTCTAGAGGCGGTCGCATAGCAGTCCCAGACAGTGAATTGATCGAAAATGAATTTTGTTTTATATATACGTTGCGGCTAGACGATGAAACAAACTTTTCGCTAAACGACGGCGAAGTCGACTCGCTGGTTTGGAAAGATATTGAAACCATGAAAACCGAGATACAAAATGGCAACGGCGATGAAAAATATGTTCCTCATGGCAGCACCTATTTTTCAATATTATTTGATGCGATGGTAAAAGTTACAAAGGAATAAGATGATGACTAATAACAAAAATGTAGAAATTATTAAAGCAGATCCAATAGATTTTATTACCGGCTTAGTCATTAATGCTAAGACAAATTTACCAAGTCTCGCAGGTACAACAATCAAAGGATTTCGAGATAATAGTTTGAAAAAAGACTTAATCCAGGCAGTAAAAAAGATTTCTGATCAAGGTAAGGCTGACTTATCAAATTTGAGTGAAGATGATAAGTATGATATTTACGATGATTTTAACGATATATTTGATGCGATCGATGACGGAATAAATATTAAAAAATATAGAATACTTAAAAACATTTTTATAGCAAGTTTAACTGAAGAAGACAAAGATAAAATTTATTTAAGAAAATTAAAAAGTACTTTCATAGACCTTACATTAGACGAAATATTAACATTAGCCGTAATATCTACCGGAGATGCCGAGGATGAGAAAACCGAAGGCACGACAAGATATATTATGAAGCTGGCAGAAATGACAGGCTTAAAACAGCCTGATTTTGTACAGTCAGCTATTGAACAATTAGTAAGTAAACATATATTAAAGAGGACGTATATTGCTCATGGCGAGTGGCCATTATCAGCACTTGGTGATGACTTAGCTAAGTATATCCCTGATGAATAGTATTATTTTATTATAAAAATATTTTCCATCGCCATAAACACACTAGGTACGACATGCACAAAACCAGCTAACACATTGTCAGCTGGTTTTTCGTTGCTATAGATTGGTATGCGCCGCGAAAACGCCACACCCATTTCAAAGGCTGCGCTGGTGCCAACATAACCGTTTGGGCAGTGGAGCCACATGAAATCTGACTGGTACAATGCAGTTAAATGATGCCGTTCAATTTCCATCACAGACAAATTTTTCTCGGCAATGTCACGAACGAACTCTGTCTGATTATCGATCAAGTCTAAACGATGAGGTGACAATATTTGTACGCCATTGCTAGCAAGCTCACGATACAAACGCTGCAGTGTTTCAAAGTCGCGGTGATACGAACCAGACAATACACAGCGCAGCACCATAACTAGAACTGATTTTTAGTGTAATGTTGTGTTTGCTCGACAAAACTATGTTTGCCCAGCCCCACCTGCAGTTCCATTTCGAAACTATCGTATTTTTTGTCTAGTTTATCTATTTCGGCCTGCGTTAACCATTCGTTTCGTCCGCCCTCGAATTCTATCGCCATGTCGCCAGTTGGCTTGTTGCTGTGTAGGACATGAAATATCTTGTCCTCTATAATCTCGTTTGTTTCTGTCGATACAACATGTTCATGGTAGACTCCACGATAAACTAAATCTGCCTGTAAATTGGTTTCTTCCATCAGTTCACGCTGGCCGGCCTGGACAATAGTTTCTCCCCAGCGGATTTTACCAGTTGGGAAGCCGTAGAATCCATAGTAGGGATGTTTCAATCGCTCTTGTACTAACAATTTTTTCTCACCATTAATCGTTTTTTCGATAACTAATATCACAGCAGACTTCGGCTGACGCTCGATGGTGTTTTGGTCGGTGTCTAGTTTGTTCGCGTATTCCTTGCCGCTAGTTGTCAGTTTGTATTGGCCGCGATCGATCTTTTCGATATAGCCAATATCGACTAGGCGCTGTACATGGAATTTGAAATGATCGCCATCTAGTTTGGTTGGTTTTTGCAGATCTGAAAAACTTGCGTGCGGAACAAACAATAATTCTCGCAAAATATGAGTCTGAATTTGGTGAACATTCGCCTCGTGTGACATATCTATAGGGTAACTATAAATTGATGGCTTGTCTATGGAAGCGGACTTCCATAGATTTATTTCAGCGCTGCGCTACCAAGGTTTAGCATATGTTTTTGTCGGTATTCGTTAAAGGCTTTGTGATTGGTGCCATGTTTTTTGATAAACGCGCTGATACGTTCGCTACCAATATAGTGGGGTAGCATGACGTAGGTTGCACCGTGACGGTACAAGGCGACGGCTTCTTCGTAATTGTCGGCATGGCATACAGTAATGGTTCGTGGGCTGATGCGGTTGATGTATTTGATCAGCTGTTCGTTCGAGCTAAAGTTTGTCATGGTGCTGACGATTAGCTGCGCGTGTTTGATACCAATTTCGCGTAGCAGCTCCATATCGGTTGCATCGCCATATATAAAAGGCAGCCGCTGTCGTTCGAGTGATTCTATAACCTCTGGGTTGTAGTCGATGATGACGTATTTTTTGTGCATTTGTTTGAAAGTTTTGACGAACTCTTCGCCGCCCTTTTTGTAGCCAAACAAAATCAGCGAGTGAGTGGTAGTTTGCTTGGCGTCTTCTTCGTGGTTGACCCGTTCTTTGAAAAATTGGAAACGTCGCTCGAGCCTCAACAATATCTGGTTGTCGTATTGCATCAGGTACGTCGATACGGTGATAGTGATAATAGCTACCAATGTAACGATCGCAGCCAAGCTCTCGCTAACCATGCCTGCAGTCTGTGCTAGCAGTATCAAAATGATCGAGAATTCGCTGATTTGTGACAGGTTAATACCGGCCTTGAAGCTAGTACGTTTGGTGTATCCAAACAGCCCCAAGCCAACCATGACGGACATTGGCTTTAGGATTATAACTACGGCCGATAGGAATATAGCAGGCGCTATGCCGGCAGCTAGGTTACCCACGTTCAGGCTTTGGCCCAATGTGATAAAGAACAGCACGATAAAGAAATCTCGTAGCGGCTTTAGCCGAGATGCCATTTCCTGGCTGTACGGCAGGCCAGCCAAGCTAACACCAGCAAACAAAGCGCCGACTTCGATAGAGAAGCCTGCTAGTTCAAATAGTGTTGCGACGCCAAATCCCCAGGCGATAGTAAATAGAAATAGCAGTTCTTGGCTACTGGCAAATACTTTGCTGAGGCGGGGCAGCACCTTTGACGTTACAAGGTACAGTATCGCTGCTAGCAGTATTCCTTTTATGACCAAAAAGCCTAGCACGCCAGTTGAAAAGCCGTTTTTGCCAGCCGCCACAAACAGCAGTGCAAATGTAGCGACCAGGTCATCTAGTAGCAGCACACCAATAGCGATCTGACCATGCAGGCGAGTTTGCTCCTTTTTGTCGGTCAGAACCTTTACGATGATAATTGTAGAGCTAAAGAACAGACATAGACCAACTAACATCGCCTCGGTAAAGTTAAAGCCAAATGATTGTGTGATGAAAAAGCCAACACTGCCAACAAATGTCAGTTCCGAAAGTGCGATCAACAGTACTACCTTACCGAGCTTTTTGAAAACTCCGGCGTTTAGCCCCATACCAATAATGAATAGCAGCAAGGTGATGCCGATACTAGAAAATACCTCAAAAGATTCATTACCCTTGGAAACAAGTCCCAAAAACGAAGGGCCGATCAGTAGTCCAGTTAGGATATAGCCGAGGATCAATGGTTGTTTCAAAAACCTGACGATCATAGATACAAATGTAACTAGGACTATGATCAGGCTAAGTTGTGCAAATAAGTCTGTACTATGCATTTATGTGTTTTGAATTTTTACCTCTTATGCTTTAAAAGTATAGCAGTTTTTGCCCCTGATGTAACTATGATATAGTAAAGATATGAAACGAGTAAATGACATACAAGGAATTTTGCTGCTCAACCTACAACGGCTGTGCCTTGTTAATGTCGAGGCTCGTAGCTACTAAAGCTCTCCGCGCAGCCGCAAATCAAACCGAGTCTCGATACTCGGTTTTTTAATTGCAAAGGAGATTTAGGTGAGTACAGAAAATAGACAACCAATATACTTTGTCGATGTTACACAGCGTGATGGTGAACAGATGAGAATAGATGAAGTTAGTATTGAAGACAGGATAGAAGCATTCGATGCACTAGCTAGCACGGGAATAAAAACATTTGAAATAGGGCATTTGGGTAATGATACAGATCAAGCCTATGCCAAAAGGTTGGTCGAGCATGTTTTGTCAAAAGACGAATATGATGATATATCTCTACAAGTTTTATTTGGCAGTCAATCAGAGATCTTAGTTGATGGCCTAGGCTGGCTAGATGGGTTTGATAAGAATCGTGTAATTGTACATGTGTATGATCGGTTAGATGGGAGTATGCGTGACTTGGCATCGGAATATTATGACTATCACGAATCTGCTCGTAGGGTTTCAGGTGCAATCGATATTGCATATGAAAATGGCTTTCGTAGATTTTCAGTTTCGGGTGAGGGGGCAACAGGATCGAGCGTAGGTGAGGCTATGAAATACTACGGATCTATATTGCATCACTGCGAACAAAAAGAAGAGAAGTTGGAGGTAAACGTTAACTTTCCTAGTACGAACGGTTCTTCCGCAGTTGGTACCTGGCGCTATGACGAGCTCGAGTCTTTTAACTCTTTTATAAAGAACCAGTTTCCAGCAACAACGACAAGCATGCACGCGCACAATGATTTTGGTTCGGCAGTTGAGTTTTCGGTCCAGGCAATCAGAGCTGGTTTTGATAAAGTCGAGGGCACATTGATAGGTATGGGTGAGCGCACGGGCAATGTTTCACTAGGAGATGTCGCCATGCGCCTTGTCGAGATTGCAAGAGCTGAAAGTGAACCAAGAGTTGCCAAGTCGATTGGCCGCAGCGCCCTATTTGGATCCAGGGTATTACCACGCGAAATGGTACAAAGTTTGAGCAACTTTTATGCGGCTAGTCAAACCGTCGCACAAATATACGGGGTTCAACATAGGTTCATAAGGACCGCGTTTGGTGATCCCGAAGCATATAACGCCGGCTGCGGGCCACATGACCAAGCTAGCGCGAGGGCAATTGAAGATCCAGTTCGCTGGCCACTTTACAAAAACTATATTCCTAGAGCATTAACCGATGCTATATTAGGCAGACCCCAAGCAGTAGGCCTAATAAAAGCTGAACCAGAGGCGATTCGTGACATTACAGTTAACGGTCACGCTTCTGGTGGCTCGACCAAGAAGATTGTGGATGATTCTATAGAGCAGGCGAGCAGCGATCGTCGAGAGCAGGCAGAGCAAATGGCGAGAGCCGAAATATTACAATTGCTTAACTACAGTTCATCGGGCAATATTTCAGAAAGTGACATCAACTTTCCTTCTGCTGCTATAGGTGTATAGTATTAAACATGAGCAATTTCGCCATAGATGTCGATGATCTGAGTGTACAGAAAAAGCAAAAGATATTGCTGGGCTCTGTTTCGTTCAGGGTTGAACAAGGCGCAATTGTTGGGTTGCTAGGCCCTAGCGGCGCCGGCAAAACCACGTTAATGCGAACGTTGATGGGAATTCAAATTCCAACTGCAGGAAAAGTTGAAGTATTAGGCAAAAATGCAGGCGATAAGGCTAACCGTTCAAAAATTGGCTACGTTACCCAAGCACCTTCGGTTTATGGCGACCTGACAGTCAAGCAAAATTTGTCGTATTTTGCCACATTGGTCGGCGCTGATAAAAAGGCCGTGGCTGCAGCTATAAAAAAAGTACGTCTGCACGGTAAAGACAAACAATTGGTCGCCACACTTTCTGGTGGTGAGCGAACTAGGGTGTCGCTGGCTGTTGCTTTGCTGGGCGATCCAGAGCTATTAGTGCTAGATGAACCGACAGTTGGTTTAGACCCAATTTTACGCCGTGATTTGTGGAAAATATTTAGCGAAATGGCACGTGATGGCAAAACATTAATAATATCTAGCCACGTTATGGACGAAGCTGAACACTGCGAACAGCTATTGTTAGTGCGTGATAGTGTACTGTTATGGAACGAAGGCAAAGATAAACTTTTGAATACAACAAATGAGTCTAGCGTCGAAGATGCCTTTATAAAGTTGATGGAGGCAGAGAAATGATATTTCATATTCGCGCCACATTCGCTACTACCAAACGTATACTGCAACAACTTTCGCACGACCATCGCACCTTGGCATTAATATTTGTTGTGCCGTGTTTGTTAATGGGTCTGTTGTCATGGCTGTACGTAGACAATGTCAAAGTTTTCCAAAGTATAGCGCCGTCGCTGTTGGCAATATTTCCAATGGTTATAATGTTTTTAATAACCTCGATTGCGACACTGCGCGAGCGAACCACCGGTACACTAGAACGCATATTGACTATGCCAATTGCCAAAACCGATCTGATATTTGGCTATGGTTTTGCATTTGGTCTGCTAGCTACCTTACAGGCGGTAATAGTTGCAACCATCAGCTTGAACTGGCTGGGTGTAGATATACAGGGACCGAACGAACTGTTAATTTTAATTGCAGTTGTCGACGCATTGTTGGGTGTGGCCCTTGGTTTGCTAGCCAGCGCGTTTGCCAGGACGGAATTTCAAGCAGTACAGTTCATGCCGGCAATCATAATTCCGCAGTTATTGTTATGCGGACTATTAGTGCCCCTTAGCAAAATGCCTGATGCGCTAGAATCAATTGCTAGGTTACTGCCAATGACGTATGCGGTAGAGGCGATGCAAAATATAACTACCCAAGCAACAACCAGCAGTGAAACTTGGCGCGATATATTAACTGTAATCGCATGGGTAGTAGTAGCTATAACTTTAGGTTCATTGACGTTACGTCGACGCAGCAAGTAATTAATCGTATAATACTGTTGTGAGTGAACGCCAAAACCCAGACGTATTGAAATTAGAACCCGATAGTGAAGGGCTTGCTAGGCTTATTCAACAAAAAGCCGAAAGGTTAGGGGTAGGATTTGCCGATGTTCTAAAAAATCACATCGGTTTATCGGTTGAGGCCGCAGATATTCTATATGACGGCGGAGAATTGAGTGAAGCGGATAGGGCATTGATCAATGTCTGGCTGGCACAAACAGTACATAGTACTATCAACCCTTTGAGTGTCGACGATGAATTAGCTACCCACCGCATAGGCAGGCCTGTAACTAAGGGGCAGTTTTCGCGCGATGATTCGAGCGATATGTTTACAAGGGATGACTTAGTCGATGATGATTATAAAGATTGAAAGCAATCGTATTTAGCACTCTTGACACGTGAGTGCTAGCTAGATATACTGGCAGTATAGTCAGTAGACTGCTAAAATTGTTATATAAAGGAGATCTAATATGCGAAGACAATTAGAACAAGATATTGCAGAAACCGCTACCGATGTCGATTCAATACCAGAAATTGACACCAATATTAGGACGCAGCTAGCAATAGACATCTCGGAAACAGCAGCCTTAGCACTAGAACTCGACCAAGAATAATTAAATAGGAGGAAATCTAAAACATGGGTAAAATCATCGGAATCGACCTGGGTACAACCAACAGCGCTATGGCCTACATGGTTGCTGGTAAGCCCGAAGTTATTGCAAATGCCGAAGGAAACCGAACAACTCCGTCTGTAGTTGCGGTTAACAAAAAAGGCGAACGTCTAGTTGGGCAAGTTGCCCAACGTCAGCGAGTAACAAACGCCAAAAACACTATTTACGGTGTAAAGCGTTTGATAGGACGTAAGTTTACAGACAAAGAAGTTCAAAAAGATATCGGCCTAATGCCATTTGAAATCGTCAAAAAGGGCGATGGTGTAGCAGTTAAACTAGGCGATAAAGATGAAACACCAGAAGCTGTTTCGGCAATGATCCTGAGTAAGTTAAAAGCCGACGCCGAAAGCTTTCTAGGTGAATCTGTGACCGAAGCAGTTATTACTGTGCCGGCATATTTCGATGACGCACAGCGCCAAGCAACCAAAGATGCGGGTAAAATTGCAGGGCTGGAAGTCAAACGAATCATCAACGAGCCAACTGCAGCTGCACTAGCCTATGGCCTAGACCAGAAAATCTACAAATGGTGACACACACCTGGGTGGTGAAGATTTCGACAACCGAATTGTAAACCATTTCCTAGACGAATTTAAAAAGGAAAACGGTGTTGATCTAAAAGGCGACAACGCAGCTATGCAGCGCCTAAAAGACGAAGCCGAAAAGGCAAAGAAAGAACTTTCATCTACACCAGAAGTTGAAATCAACCTACCATTCCTAACGGCCGATGCTGATGGTCCGAAACACTTTGAATACAAATTGACTCGTGCCAAGCTAGAAGAAATCGTTGGCGATTTGATCGACGCTACTGCCGTACCAGTAGAAAAAGCCCTAAAAGACGCTAAGCTAAAAGCTAGCGAAATTGACGAAATTGTATTGGTTGGTGGTATGACACGTATGCCAGCAGTTGTTGAAAAAGTAAAAGCAATTTTTGGCAAAGACCCTATGCAGGGCGTAAACCCAGATGAAGTTGTTGCCGTTGGTGCAGCGATTCAGGGTGGAGTACTAGCAGGGGACGTAAAGGACGTACTGCTACTAGACGTTACTCCCCTTTCACTAGGTATTGAAACTTTGGGCGGAGTTACCCACAAATTGATCGAGCGTAACACAACCGTTCCGACTAGCAAATCTGAAACGTATTCAACTGCAGCTGACAATCAGCCGCAAGTTGAAATTAACGTTTTGCAGGGTGAGCGTGAAATGTCTGCCGACAACAAATCGCTCGGTCGCTTTACGCTAGATGGCATCGCGCCAGCACCTCGCGGTGTGCCACAAATCGAAGTGACATTTAATATTGATGCCAACGGTATTTTGAACGTAACTGCCAAAGACAAAGGAACTGGTAAAGAACAATCAATCACCATTTCTGGTAGTGGAAATATGAGCAAAGAAGACATCGAGAAAGCCCAAAAAGAAGCCGAAGCACATGCCGAAGACGACAAGAAAAAGCGTGAATCTATCGATGCACGTAATACACTAGAAAACGCTATTTACCAATCTGAAAAATTACCTAATGAAAACAAGGACAAGATTTCTGACGATGACAAAAAGGTTATCAGCGAGGCAGTCGAAGCTGCTAAGAAAGTTTTAGGCGACGAAACTGCTGACAAAGACGCTCTCGAAGCTGCAGCCAAAGAGCTGAACGACAAAATCATGCCAATCGGTGCGAAAATGTACGAAGCCGCAGCCGCCGAGGAAAAACCGGCCGAAGAGGGCGAGGAAAAGAAAGCCGACGAACCTGTAGAAGGTGAAGTAGTCGACGAAAAAGACGACAAAAAGGAAAAATAAGTTAAGCTTTAGGTTTGGGTAGGTCCAAAAATAGGGCTGCCCAAACCATACCCGGGTCAGCTCGGTAATACGGTGCGTAATACCATGATCCGTCGGGGTTAACGAGCTCGGGATAATTGCCATGCCGTTCAATTAGCGATGCAAATCGTTCGTATTCCTGGGTGTATTCATGCCGCTTGTAATGTTTCAGTAAATGCAAATAAAAAGTTGCATGCCAGGTCCAAATGCTATTGCCGGTATAGTTCGGCATAGCAACCGGTCCCATGCCAAAACGATAGCGTATTTTGCCGCCGACCTTGCTGTATTTTAGCGGGTAAGGACGGTTGAGTTTTTCGTCGTTTATATAATCAAATGTTTTGTTAGCTAATTTTTCATTCTCGACAACTTTTAAAAAGAAAGGCATCAGGGCGCATTCGGCGCTAAAAACATTCAGCTTGCTGTCGGCTTTAAAAAATTTACCGTTCCAGTAATATCTAATTAGCGCTTCTTCGTAGCGAGCTTTTTTGAATGGAAATTTTAAACCAAGTTCATGTGCGGCTGCGGCGAGGCGACCAACCAGTGCATACGAATATGCACTACGGTCATAAAATACCGCATCACGTAGTTCTGCGTACAGACTTTTTGTTAGGTGGCCTGTTAACGAGTCGATATACCGTTCAGAATATTTTTTTAACCTGCGGTTTAAAAACGCAGTTTCTTTTTGGGTTAGTTCATAGTGACTAACAGCTAATGAGTGTAGCAACCAAGGCAGGGCATCGATACTGTGCTCGTCTGGCGCATTGAATGTGCGTCCAGCCTTGTCTATACATAATGTAACGTGGTCAGCTTTTTCATAATGTTCCAGCGCCCACCTTAGGGTATGGCGAACTTCTTCGCCGTGGCCTAGCTTCGTTAGCGATTCTGCCACTGTGCCAAAGTCGCGCATCCAGAAAAAGTCATAATGTCCCAGACTAGTGCGATAAAATGTGCCGTTCCATAGTCGCCGAACAATTTCCGCACAAACTTCACGTGCGTCGCCGTCTATGTGCTCTATTGAACTAAAGTACCTACCACGTACTTGGCGTATGCCTACGCGAACCATACCGACGGCACCTCGTGCACGATGTAGCAGATAGCTCATATCAGTCGTTAGTATAGCATAAGAGTAAACACTTTTGCTTACTAGCACTCTAGACATGCAAGTGCTAAATTGATATTATTATATGTAATGAGTAAACGAGATTATTACGAAGTACTGGGTATACAAAAGGGCGCTAGTGCTGACGAGATAAAAAAGGCTTTTCGCAAGCTAGCCGTCAAACATCATCCTGACAAAGAGGGTGGTGACGAGGCAAAGTTCAAGGAGGCTAACGAAGCCTATGAAGTGCTAAAAGATTCTAGCAAGCGTCAACGCTATGACCAATTTGGCCATGCCGGTGTCGGAGGATCTAGTGGCGGTGGCGCAGGGAATCCTTTTGAAGGTTTTGGTGGTTTTCAGGGTCAGAACGTTAACTTTGATTTTGGCGAAGGTGGTTTGGGTGACATATTTGGTAGTTTTTTTGGTGGCCAACAGCAGCAAACTCGTAGTCGACGTGGACGTGATGTAGAAACTGAAATGACACTAACTTTTGAAGAAGCAATATTTGGTGTTGAGGAAAAAATTAGTCTGAATATCGAGGACACATGCGAACACTGCAAAGGCGAACGCGCTGAACCCGGACATGGCATGAGGACTTGTACGACCTGCAAAGGTTCTGGTCGTCAAACGCGAATAATGAATACGATATTTGGCCAGATACAGCAGGACGAACTGTGCCCTACCTGTAAAGGAAGAGGGCGAATACCGGAAAAGGATTGTACAGTTTGTCATGGGAAAGGAACAAAACGTAAAAAAGTCGATATAAAGCTAAAGATACCAGCCGGTATCGATGACGGCGCGACTATACGCCTACGTGAACATGGCGAAGCGATTGCCGAAGGACCAAAGGGTGATTTGTTTGTAAACATTCGTGTCAAGCCACACAAAAAATTCACACGTGAAGGCGATTTAGTCCTGAGTGAAGAGCACGTTAGTTTTAGCGACGCAGCATTGGGTGCAGAGATCGATATCGAGACA
>JACPYF010000003.1 GCA_016196195.1 Candidatus Saccharimonadota bacterium
GCGAGCTTCGTGACGCTCACTACCTATAACTACTAGTCCACCAGCCTCTTTAACGCCTTTGCCTAGCACAATGTCAGTACCACGACCAGCAATGTTGGTGGCCAGTGTAACTGCACCCTTCTCGCCAGCTTTGGCGACGATTGCGGCTTCGCGTTCGTTGTTTTTTGCATTTAGTAGTTCGTGCTTGATCTTCGCCTTAGTCAAGGCTTTTGATATCAACTCATTTTTTGCAATAGATGCAGAGCCAATCAAGACCGGACGGCCATCACTACGGTGCTGCTCGACTTCTTTGACGATCGCCTTTATTTTGGCGGCCTCTGTTTTGAAAATCAGGTCTGTTCGATCGTCACGTATCAACGGCCTGTTGGAAGGAACCTGGACAACATCCAGCTCATAGATTTGTTGGAATTCTTCGGCCTCGGTAAAGGCCGTACCTGTCATACCAGATAGCTTGTCATACAAACGGAAATAGTTTTGGAATGATATAGTCGCTAGAGTCTGACTTTCTTGTTGAACTGGGACGCTTTCTTTTGCTTCGATCGCTTGGTGCAGGCCTTCGTTGTAGCGGCGACCTTGCATCAAACGACCAGTAAACTCGTCAACAATTACAACTTCACCATCACTGGCTACAACGTAGTCTTTGTCGCGCCGGAAAAGTGTTTCGGCACGCAGAGCTTGGTCCATATGATAAACAGAACGCACGGCATCTGGGCTGTAGAGGTTTTTTATGCCAAGCATTTTCTCGACTTTTGTAACGCCTTCGTCAGTTAGGGCCACGCTTTTACGTTTTTCATCTAGGATATAGTCAGCGGGTACCAATTTTGCTGCAACTTTAGAAAATTGTATGTAGCTATCGGTGCTCTCGGCAGCCTGAGATGAAATGATCAGTGGAGTCCTAGCTTCGTCGATCAAGATCGAGTCGACCTCGTCAACAATCGCAAAGTTTAGATCACGCTGGCGCAACAGCTCTACTTCGTTGACCATGTTGTCACGTAGATAATCAAAACCAAACTCGTTGTTGGTTCCATAGGTTATATCTGCAGCATAGGCTTCTTTACGCGTGGCAGGGCGTAATTTACGCACCCTAGGGTCATCATGTGCTTTGTTATCGAAATCTTTGTCGTACAAAAATGATGCGTCGTTAATGATAATTCCGGTAGACAAGCCAAGATATCCGTACAGCTCGCCCATCCATCCAGCATCACGTTGCGCTAGATAATCGTTAACGGTAACGACGTGTACGCCTTTTTCTGTCAATGCATTTAGGTATGTTGGTAGCGTTGCCACCAAAGTCTTTCCTTCACCGGTTTTCATTTCGGCTACATTGCCCTCATGTAGTACCATTCCACCAATTAGCTGAACGTCAAAATGGCGCATTTTTAGAACTCGGCTAGAAGCTTCTCGTACAAGTGCAAATGCCTCTGGCAAAATATCATCCAAAGTCGTCTTTTTGTTCTCTAGCTTTTTCTTTAGGACGGCAGTTTGCTTCTTTAGCTCGCTATCTTTCATAGCTGCGTATTTTTCAGATAACGCATTCACTTCCCCAACTCGCTTGTTGAGTCTTTTTAGGATCCGCTTTTGCGGGTCACCAAACACCTTAGTTAACACTTGTCGCATTCTAGCTCAAAGCCTCCTCGTCTGACAATTTCTGCAATATTAAGATCAATTATACTCTGTTTTACCCCGTAATAAAACCCTAATAATCAGGGTTACTGCTCTCTGCTAAAACTCCTCTTGAAGCGTCCTAGCAGATTATGTGGACCTCGATGGTTAATGTGTTTTTCGCGATATTTTCGAGCCTGCGCGATGATTTTTGCTTCTACGATATCGATCGATGCCAATATGTTGACTGTAGAGTCTTTGGCAACTAGCTTGTGGTCGGGAATCTTTATGATTACTTCGGTCTCGTATTTATCACCCTGGCCCTTGTTCGATTGTCGTACGGTTACCTCGGCTGAAGCGCTCTTGCGAGCGTGCTTGGGCAGATAACGGTCAATGCTACCTATTTTTTTAGTAACGTACTTTTTTGTCTTTTCATCGAGTTCTACTTTGATACCAGTGAGCTTTATATTTTTGATCATATGCCCCCTTCGTTTATATCTAAATTATAGCACTTCGCGATTGCCCATGTATGGACGTAGAGCTTCTGGAACCTGTAGCTTTCCTCCTTCGAGCTGGTAGTTCTCGATAATAGCAATTAGCGATCGAGCTGATGCAACTGCAGTGCCATTTAGCGTATGTAGGATCTCTACTTTACCGTCATTCTTTCGTACGCGAATATTTAGATTCCTTGCCTGAAAGTCGGTACAGTTTGAACAACTAGTCAGTTCACGATATGCATTGTCTACACTAGACCAATATTCTAGATCATATTTTTTGGCAGCAGGTGCGCCTAGATCGCCTGACGCGATATTGATAACGTGGTATGGAATACCTAGTGATTGCCATAGTTCCTCTTCGATCGCGCGGATTTTTTCATGCATTTCATTGCTAGATTCTGGCGTTGTCAGCGCGTACATCTCTAGTTTGTTAAATTGATGCACACGGAAAAGCCCCCGAGTATGCTTGCCGTAAGTTCCAGCTTCTTTTCGATAGCATGGACTCAGCGCTGCATATAGCAGTGGTAGTTTTTGTTCATCAATGATTTCATTACCATGATATCCGGTCATTGGAATCTCTGATGTTGCGATTAGCGATAGATCCTCTCCCTCGATATAATACTCGTCGCTCTGCTCACTAGTTCTGGGCGCAAATCCCGTTCCAATAGCAGTTTTACTATTGACCATATGAGGCACGCTCATGAACGTAAAGCCCTTTTTTCCTACAAAATCTATAGCGTATTGTATCAATGCGTTTTCTAAAAGTGCTAGGTCGCCCTTTAGATAATAGAACTTTGAGCCAGCAACTTTTGCGCCACGTTCAAAGTCTACCCAATCCCGCGACAAGGCAAAGTCTAGATGATCTTTTACATCAGATTTCTTTTCGCCCCACTGTCCGACTTCTACACTTTTGGTCTCATCACCGATAGGCACGTCGTCTTGAACAAAGTTTGGGATCTGGTTAATCAGCACACTAAATTCTTGCTCTGCGAGATTCAAGCTTACTTCGATATCTGACAACTTTTCCTTTAGCTCTTTACCCTTTTCTACCAACGCTGCTTCGGGCTTGCCACCCTTCATCTTGTCTGCTATTTCATTGCGTTGTGCACGCAAATCTTCTGCTTGTTGCTGGAGTTTACGTCGCAGTATATCGACTTCTAGAACCAAATCAACATCAACGTTGTAGCCTTTTTTATCAGCTGACCCACGGACTAGCTCGGGATTTTCGCGGAGAATTTTTATATCAATCATAGAAGCTATTATACAACAGTATTCGTGCTAGCCACCTCTTGGGCTAACTTTTGTGCGTCCTGTTTTTTCTTTTGACGATGGGCGAATATGTATAAAGTTAGGGCAATCACAGTATAAAAAACACCAAAATATATCATTATACGAGCGCTCACTAGACTAAACGATTGCAAGGTTTTCTCGGTTAAATGGGTCTGCTGACCGGGGGCCAATTTTGACAAAAAATTTTGCGCAATCACCCATTGAGTGAGCAGTGCGTAAAAGATCAGCAAGATGCCGGTTGTTAGCAGCGGGTGCGCCAAAATTTTCATGAAAGGCAAAGTCTGGCGCATCAATCCATATAAAGCCGCAGCGACAAAAATAATTATGAACAAAATGATATAGAACATGTTCTTGAATATGCCAAACATAAACGGCGCAGACACACCATGGATCTTGTTGTCGTTTAGTTTGAATACCGGCATCTCGCTACCGCTAGGTTGTGTTGAAGAGTCTACCGGTACCTGCGAAGCTGCCGCCTGCGAAACGGCATCTGGAACCTGCTGCGCACTAACAGCTTGGCTGAAATCGTTTTTAAATGCACTGATATCTAGATCTTGCGGACGGCAGGTCTGCAAGATTGAACTAGATTGATTTCCCTGGGAAAAAGCTTGCAGCTGATCGGTTGTACAGATTGGCTTTGCCTCTATATGTTTTACCAGCTCATCTGGCAGCCCATTAATCAAAGCCTGTTTGTTGCTTTCTAGATCTAACTCTAAAACGAATACCTTTTTCTGCCCATTCAGCCAACCATAGCCCTCATCTACCAGTTTTTCTACTTTTTTCTGCGTGTCTTTGGCTGAAAAAGCACGATTTGCCACACGATCGGTCGCCTCTTTTGGCAGGCCATAGCTAGAGCCAATACCCTCTAGTGACGAAGACGACATCTCTATGATTGATGCACTGATGTTCGTATAAACACCAGACATTGTCTTGTCTTCTTTTACTAATAACTCTATCATGTCACTCGATTCCTGAACTAGCTTGGCAGCTTTTTTTGTGACTTTGACCTGGCGCAAAATAGAAACACTTTGCAGCGTAGTCATTACCAATGCCGCAACGCTGATGAAAAATGCTATCAAACTAAACGCTATGTCCGACGGTCGCTTGCCTAGATTGGTCAAGAATAGCACCATCAAACCAACTATTGCTATGCCAACAAAGATCCTCAGCAGTACAAAAAATATTTGCTCACTTTTGTCGTTCATAGTTTGATATCCGGATAAATAGTTTTGGTTACTTCGTCAACTTCGCTACGTAGTTGCGGAAATGGCACACCTTCGCGGGCTGTTACGCCTTCAAAGGACCAGAAAACACGCTCGCTGTAACCCCAGCCACAAGCCGGTGGCATGCCGTACTCTAGCATCTCTATATAATCGATATCTAACATCATCGCCTCTTTGTCACCCGTCTCACGCATCTGCTGCTGCTCTTTGAAGCGCTCTAGCTGCTCGATCGGATCGTTTAGCTCACTAAAACCGTTGCCCAGCTCGCTGCCAGCAACTACGGCTTGAAAACGCTGTACAGTTTGCGGATTGTCGGGATTAACTTTTGCTAACGGACTGATAAATAGCGGTGTGTTGATTAACCACACCGGACCAGCAATATCTTTACGGATATTCTTCCATAATTTATCGATACCACGCGCTATGTTTTCAGTTTCAGCTACTTCTAGTTTGTTGTCGGACAGTGCTTTTTTGACTTCATCGAGTGAGCAGTTGTATATATCTATATTATATTTATCAGCGATAGCTTGCTTGTAGTCCAACTCTTGCCACTCTCCGGACATATCGATATCCATATCACCTAGTTTGAACTTCAGGGTGCCAAAGGTTTCTTGTAGCACATACTGGTACATCTCGGTCATAAATTTCATACCCTCTCGCCAATCAGCGTACGCCCAGTACCATTCCATCGCTTGGTGTTCCGGTAGATGTTCGTCAGTGTAATTTTCATTTCTAAAGCGCGGACCAACATCATAGACCTTCTCGTACCCGCCACCGATCAAACGTTTTAGTGGTAGTTCTTGACTAATGCGTAGGTAAAAATCTTGATCCAGCGCGTCCATATGCGTCACAAACGGATTTGCATCGGCGCCACCAGTTGTATGCTCTAGCACAGGGGTGTTTATCTCGATAAAATCTTTTTTATTCAAAAAGTCACGGGTTGCTTGCCAGAATTTTGACCTGCGGATAAAGCGCTCTTTGACGTCTTGGTTTATATTCGTGTCGATATATCGTCGACGCATTCGCTCCTCTTTGTTAGTGAAGCCGTCTTGCTGCGCTGGCATAGGACGCAAAGATTTTGCGAGTAGTCGCAATGTTTTCACTCCTAATGATATCTCGCCGGTTTGTGTTTTGATGATTTGTCCGCTTGCCTGCACGAAATCACCACTATCGAGCAGGTTAATTTGCTCTAGACCTAGTTGAGACTGCTCTGCATCCAGTTTTTCTATTTCACCATCACGCAAAAAGAGCTGTATTGTGCCACTAGTGTCTTTGATAACGATAAACGCTAGCTTACCGAACTTACGTATACTAACAATTCGTCCGACTAGTGTCTCCTCTTTGCCCTCTAGCTCAGAAAATTTCTCGGTAACATCATTGAGCGTGTGTGTCCGCTGCGCTTTTGCGGGGTATGAGTTAACGCCAAGCTGCTTTAGCTCATCAAGCTTGCGTAGTCGCTCGTCACGAAGTTCTTTTAGAGTTGCCATTAGAAGCAATTATAGCCTAGAAAGGCTCAATACCACAAGCTCCAGCGAAGACTCTCGTTTCCCGAGGAGCAAAGTTACATCGCCCTGGTAACTTTGCGTATCTGAGTCGGAGCTTGTGGTATTGAAGCTAACTTACTAACCAATTTTTTCGATGGTGTATTTGCTTTTGCCTTTTGGAGTCGTGATTTCTACTGATTCACCTGACTTTTTGCCGAGTAGTGCCTTGCCTATTGGCGATTGGTCGCTAATCTTGCCATTTGCTGGGTCGGCTTCAACTGGTCCAACCAATTGATAGGATACTTTCTTGCTGTTTACCTTTAGTTCAACTTTTGAACCCACGGCTACGCTAGAGCCTTTTTTAGGTTTGATTATCTCTGCATTTAGCAATATGTCTTCTATCTCAGCAATACGGGTCTCTGCCTGACCCTGTTCGTCACGAGCAGCATCATAGTCAGCATTTTCGCTTAGATCACCTAGCTCACGGGCATTTGCGATCTTTTCTGCGATTGCACCACGTGAAGCCTTTAGCTCTTTTAGTTCGGCCTCAAGTTCGCTTCTACCCTCTGCGGTTATTTGGTATTGTTTCTTCATTTATCTTTACCTCCGAAAATAATAATTTGAATATAAAAAGCGTCCAAATGGTGGGCGCCCAGACCTTTTTATTTTTGTGTCTTTCTCTTTAAGTACTCAGCTTAGCAAGCAGAGCCTCAATCGTCAACAGCTCGTGCTCGGAACTTGTCCTCGACTGGTATTCAACCTGGCCGTCTAACTTGTCGCTGACTACAATTCTGTGCGGCAGACCGATCAGTTCTGCGTCGGCAAATTTAACTCCAGGTCGTTCATTACGATCGTCCCACAAGACTGTAATACCCTTTTCATTCAGCGCATCGTAGATAGTTTGCGCCTGGTCAACATTATCGCCAATCTGAACCAGATAAACCCTAGATGGCGCAATATTATCTGGCCAAACCAAGCCTTTGTCATCTGCAAAATGCTCGGCAATAACGCCCATCAGACGACTGATGCCAATGCCATAGCACCCCCCGATGATAGACTGTCTGTTATCTCCCTCATCGGCAAAATATACGTCCAGTGCATCCGTGTACTTGCTCTCTAAGTGGAAGGTATTGCCAACTTCTACACCGCGTTTTTCTACCAAAGTATTTTTATCTAGTCCTAGCTTTTCTATATTTTCATCAGTCATTATCTCTTTGTTAATAGCAATCTTTTTCGCTTCATCAACAAATATTGTGTCCTCACCTACCTCACTAAGTGTCTGGAATTCATCAGAAAAGCGCTCGGTGAAAATACCACCGTCAGCGTATGTGCGATAAGTGATATCGCCAAGACCCAAGCGTTGATATATTTTATGATATGCCTCGACAGCCTGTTCATATAATTTTTCATGCTCGTCCTGTGTGCGCGAAAAGCTATACATGTCTTTCATCAAAAACTCACGGCCACGCAGTAGTCCGCTCTTTGCGCGTAGTTCATTGCGAAACTTTGAACCAATCTGATAAACCGACAAAGGCAGGTCTTTGTACGAGCTGACATAGTCTCGCAAAACATCAACAACCGGCTCTTCGTGCGTCAACCCAACGCCTAGCTCGGTGCCATTGGCTAGTTTCGTCTTGAACCAATTATCAACTTTGGCGTCGTCCCAACGATCGGTCTTTTCCCAGATATCCTTCGGCTGCAAGGTAGTCATTGCTAGCTCCTGGCCCCCTATAGCATCCATTTCTTCGCGCACAATCTGCTTGATGTTCTCGATAACCCTCAGCCCCAGTGGCAAGTATGCATATACACCTGCCATTTCTTTGTGAATAAAGCCCGCGCGTATTAGTAGCTGGGCATTTAGAGCAACCTCATCAGCTGGTGCGTTTTTTCTAGTTTTTGTAAAAAGCTCAGTACGTTTCATTGTCTATTATTCTACTATACTAGCTCCTAATGCAGTAGGTTTATGATCAGGTTCTGTATATCTAACTGCAAAAACAATATGGCAAAGGCCAGCGAGTTCTTTACCATGTGTATGCCAACCCCCGCCCATATAGAGCCTGTTTTTTCACGAACATAGCAAAGTATCAACGACAAAGCAAAGACATCAATACCTACATTTAGCTGCATGTGTATGGCTCCGAAAACCAAGCTAACCAACAAGGCAGTCCACAAAAAATTCATGTTATTTCTCAACCGGCCAAATAAAAATCCACGAAATATTGTCTCTTCGACTATCGGCGCCAGCACAACCAAGGCCAAAAATGCCATGGTGTATTCTATCTGACCGTTTAATTGCTCAAAGCCTACTGACTGTTTTTCATCTACATTAAAGCCGGGTATCAATAGCTCGGATAGTGTCATGAGAATAAAGCTGAGCAAGAAATAAACGCCATAACCAGCCAGGACATAGTACACAATGCCCCATTTCGGGCGCTTTTTTATACCCAGAATGTCCTTTAGGCCTTTTGAAGAATTCCTGATAGCCGTAAAAGTACCTAGTATGATCCCGAGCGCCAATAGATATGCCAAAAAAGAGGCGTATTACTACTACCAGTGCCATCAAGCCCATAAAGCTATAGCCGACTATAGTGTCCTCTAGATCTTTTGTGAGAGGCTTGCGAATAATCCTAAATATATAAGTCAGAAACAACCGGCCACCGTCTAGCGCAGGTATGGGCAATATGTTCATCACAGCAAGTGTCAGTGAAATTATGGCTGTCAAGAAAAGCAGCGTTGATGCGCCGGCAGTTTGTGCAGCCGGAAAGAAAACTCCTACGATACTGAGCGGGCCACCGACTGAGTTGCCGGCAGCAGATAGGTCCTGAGAGCCCTTCTCTTTGGTTGATTCGTCACCACTTAGCTGTGCAGCCAACCCACTAGTTAGTTTTCCAACCAAATCACCCAAGCCCTTTAATGTCACGTAACTAAACTGTGCGGTTGTTCCTATGCCAACTATAGGTGCTGACCAGGTAGAATACCTCAGGGTTTGCGTACTCGTAGCTACGCCCAAAACGCCCTTGTCGCTACCAGGCATGTAGCGCAATTGAATATATACAGAATAGCTCTGTCCGTCGCGCATGTATTTTACTTCTACTTTTTTGCCCTGGTTGCTACTAGTAGCTTTTACTAGATCCTCAGCCTTTACGATCTTTTGACCAGCTACGCTGATGATTTTGTCGTTAACCTTTAGGCCAATCTTTGACGCCGGCGAGCCGGAGTTGATGTAAGTTACCTTGAGCGGAGTTGTCACCTCTCGCGTATCAGAAGGAACCATAAATTGATTTGGCAAGACTTTTGGAAAACCGATTAAAGCTAGTACTGACAGGGCAATGACCGCAAAAATCCAGTTCATCCCTACGCCGGCTAACAGAACCTTGGTTTTGACCCACAAACTAGAGGCGCCATAATCACCAGGGTTACTAGCTGCGTCATTCTCTCCCTGCAATTTTACAAAACCACCCAGTGGCAGCGCATTGATGCTAAGCAAAACTCCGTTCTTTAGTGGCATACTGGCGAATTTAGGAGGAAAACCTATACCAAATTCTTCCACCTTTATGCCATTGCGCTTGGCAACGATGGCGTGACCTAACTCATGTATCACAACCAAAAAAGTCAGCAGTAATAGGCCAACACCTATTTGAAACAAAAAAATAAATACGCTTCCGTCCATCTACCCCCCGTATCGTCGTGAACGACTGTTATATTCCTTTATAACATCTTTTACGTCATTTGGGCCCATATCTGGCCAATGTTTGTCAACAAACATCAGTTCGCTATATGCGGCTCGCCATAACATAAAGTTACTAAGTCGCTGCTCGCCAGATGTGCGAACAATGATATCGCAGGGTGGAACATCTGGTGCATAGAGGTGCTTGCTGATACCTTCCTCACTTATCTCTTCGCCACTAGCAGCTAGTTTTTTAACAGCGTCAACTATTTCTTTTTGGCCACCATAGTTAAAGCAAAGCATTACAGTCGCGCGAGTGTTACCCGCTGTCTTGGCTTCTGCGTCACGGGCCGCCTGAATAACTTTTTTATCCAAACGCTCATCCGTTCCCGCAATCACTATACGAACATTCTCACCGACAACTTCGTCTAGATCGGATGTAAACATCCTCATAAACAACTTCATTAGATAACTAATCTCTTTTTCGGTTCTGTCCCAATTTTCGGTTGAAAAAGCATAAAAAGATACATACTTTACGCCAGCATCAACAGAGGCTCTGACCACATCTTTGACCTTGTTATACCCGGCCAAGTGGCCTTCGTAAGTCGGCAGGCCATGTGTTTTGGCCCAGCGACGATTGCCGTCCATGATAAAACCTATATGGTTTGGTATTTTGTTATCCTGATCGCTCATTAGATAGTTAGGATCTCTTTTTCCTTGGCCTTAGTTATATCTTCGATCTTTACTTGAAACTCAGAGACACTTTTATCCAAATCTTTTTCAATCCTTTTGTAGTCGTCTTCTGATAGCTTTTTGTCGTTCTTCATAGTTTTGGCGTCTTTTAGCCCATCGCCACGAACATTGCGAATAGCAATTCGGCAATCTTCAACCTTTTGGCCTAGCTGTTTAACGATTTCTCGGCGGCGCTCCTCTGTTAGCTGCGGTACCGGTACGCGGACAATTCGCCCGTCATCACTGGGGTTAAAGCCTAAGCTTTGATTGCCGCGAATTGCTGAAACAATAGCCTCGACATTCGCCGGATCAAACGGCGTTACTTGTATGAGCTGTGGCTCCGGTGAGGTGATGGTTGCAGCTTGGTTGAGTGGCAACTGTGCGCCATAAGCCTCGACAAAAATGCCATCGAGCATACTAGGATGAGCCCGACCAGTGCGAATCTTCTTTAGTTCGTCCTCGAAATGAGCCAGTGCAGACTGCATTTTCTGTTCATAGGTTGATGTATCAAACATATACTAATATTGTAGCATTATTCACTAACGCCGAGTTCGATGCGACGAATCTGTCGAACAACGATGTTTTCGCCCAGCTTTGCGATGTGCTCTTTTACCAAGTCACCAACTGTTTGGTCAGGATTTTTGATAAACGGCTGCTCTAGCAGAGTCTTTTCAGCAAAGTATTTTGCAATCTGTCCAGCGATGATCTTTTCGATCATATCGGCAGGCTTGCCGTCGTTCTTGGCTTTTTCGCTAAACTCTAGCTTTACTCTCTCTTTTTCTTCATCTGAAATATCGTCACTTGAAATGTACTGTGGAGAGCTAGCAGAAACATGCAGCGCAATGTCGTGTACTAGATTTTTGAAATCGTCTGTACGTGCAACAAAATCGGTTTCACAGTTTACTTCAACCAAGACACCGATACGTCCGCTATGTACGTAGCTGTCTACTAGACCCTCCAACGCTTCACGTTCACCTTTTTTCTCAGCACGAGTTAGTCCTTTTTTGCGCATAGCCTCTAATGCTTTGTCAAAGTCGCCATCAACTTCAGTCAAAGCTTTTTTGGCATCAGTTAGACCAACACCTGTTAGATCTTTTAGTTTCTTTACTTCCTCGAGTGATACGCCCATTATTTTGCCTCCTTTTTGATTGAAGCTTGTCCTTCGACAACTGCTTTTTTCACATAATCCAAAATCAAACCAATACCCTTGATCGCGTCATCGTTGCCAGGAATGATGTAGTCGATGTCACTCGGGTCGGCGTTAGTATCAACAACAGCAACCACTGGAACACCTAGTTTTTTAGCTTCGCGTACTGCATTTGCGTCAGATAAAATATCTGTTACGAAAACTAGACCAGGTTTGCCTTCTAGGGCTTTGATTCCGCCATATTTTTTGTTCAGCTCGCTGATTTCTTCTGCGTATCGTTGAACTTCTAGCTTGTTGTAGCGCTTTTCTAGATCACCACTAGCCATTTTGTTCTCTAGCTGTTGCATGTGCTTTATCTGGGCACCAACGGTCTTTGAATTTGTCAAAGTTCCACCAACCCAACGTTCTGTTACAAACGGCTGGTCAACTTCCTGTGCAGCAGTTCGTACAATGTCCTTTGCTTGTTTTTTAGTACCTACAAATAGTACTTTTTTGCCACCAGCAATTGTCTTTGTGATTACTGGTAGTGCGTTTTCTAAGCCATCTACAGTTTTGACTAGGTCAATTATGTGGCTATCCTGACGTTTACTGTGAATGTATGGCGCCATTTTTGGGTGCCAACGGCTTGTTTTGTGCCCAAAATGAAGTCCAGCTTCGAGCAGTTCTTTAATATCAACCTTTACGGCCATAGTGTTGTTACTCCTTGTTTCCTCATCCACATGCCCTGAAATTTTCAGGAGTTTTGCATATGGATTGTGTCGTTAAAATATTGTTACCTGAACAAATATACACTATTTCAATCTGTTATGCAACTTGACTTTGCACCAATAAAGTTATAGTATAGTCAGTATTGTTTTTTGTTTTGAAAAACTCGAACGTTTGTAGAAAATTGTGTACATAAGAGATGGCCGCCTCAAGATAAAGCACCTTCTGAGTCGTGAAGATCTCAGCTGGGCCGTGCCTTTCGCGATCATCGGGCTAGCGCTACTAGTGTCGTGGTCAATCGCACCAATGATTTTGCTGGCAGCAACGCTTCATGTAAATGTGTGGCTAGCTGTAACAGGCGGAATCATTCTGCCAGTACTTTTGGCAGCATGGACGGTTTTGTGCTGGTTTCCTGTAATGGACGTGCTGCACAAAGATCCGCTCACAAATTCCAACATGTGGGCCGTAGTGGCTTACATGGTCGTATGGCCAGTATCGATGGCCGGGTGGACGTTGCTTGCACCATTCACCCTGCGTTTCGTGTGTAGCATACCCTCTCGACATCGATGATCGAGAGGGCTCCAAACAACCGCCAGCGTTCCAGTAATCGGAACTCTGGCTTTTTTATTTGCACAACCCTTTGACTTTTATCAGTTAAACAGATACAATAGATCGGATTATGAAAAAAGGAATACACCCAACTAACTACCGACCAGTCGTTTTTCAAGACGACCAGGCTGGCTTTGCATTTTTGACTCAGTCAACTGCAACTACCGACGAAACTGTCAAATGGGAAGATGGCAACACTTACCCATTGATCAAAATGCACATTTCTAGCGCATCGCACCCGTTCTTTACCGGTGAAGAAAAGATCATCGACACAGAAGGCCGCGTCGATCGATTTAAAGCTCGTTCTGAAGCTGCTGCAAAGCGCAAAGACGCACTAGCTAGCAAAGCCAAAAAGGCGACAGCCAAGGCCGAGAAAAAAGCCGAAGAACCAGCTGCTAGTTAACTAAACAAGGAGGGCACACCGCTATGAATATCGACGCCCCCGCACTTGCGAGTGAAAAGGCCGAACTCGAGGCTTTTCTAGCCGATCCAAATGCTTTTTCCGACCCTAGTTACACAGCCAAGTCAAAGCGCCTGAGTGAGATCGATGACATTCTGCAAAAGAATGAACAAGTTGATGCATTGAAAAAACAAATCAATGAGGCCGATGGCTTAATTGGTGGCGACGACGAGCTAGCCGAACTAGCCAAAATAGAGACCGCGGAAAACAAGGAAAAATTAGCATCACTACAGGATGAATTAGCCGAGATCTTGACGCCAAGCGACCCAAATGATAGCAAAAACGTTATCATTGAAATCCGCGCTGGCGCTGGCGGCGACGAAGCTAGTTTGTTTGCCAGCGAACTACTGCGTTCTTACCTGCGCTACTGCGAAACTAACAACTTTAAAACCGAAATCATGAGCGAAAATGCCAATGATGTTGGCGGCTACAAAGAAGTCGTCTTTGAAGTTAAGGGTGATTCGCCATATGCCTCGCTAAAATTCGAGAGTGGTGTGCACCGAGTACAACGAATACCGGCAACCGAGAGCCAGGGGCGTGTCCACACTAGTACTGTGACGGTTGCCGTTCTGCCAGAAGCCGAGGAAACTGATATTGAAATCAATCCGAACGATCTGAAAGTTGATGTATATCGCTCTGGCGGTCATGGCGGACAGTCCGTTAACACAACCGACTCTGCCGTGCGTATTACTCACCTACCTACCGGGATGGTCGTAACAAACCAAGACGAAAAATCTCAGATCAAGAACAAAGCCAAAGCCATGAGCGTACTGAGATCTCGCCTGCTGCAACAAAAGATCGACGAAGAGTCCGCCAAAGAATCTGAGCACCGCAAAAGCCTGATCGGCTCGGGCGACCGCAGCGAAAAGATCCGCACCTATAACTTCCCGCAAGACCGCATCACCGACCACCGCATCGGCTATTCACGATCAAACATCCCCGCTGCGATGAACGGAGATATTCAGGATTTGATAGACGAGCTGCGTAAAGCCGAACGCGAACTAACTAACGATAAATAATATGACGATAAATGCATGGCTGAAAGCAGCCCAAAAAGATTTGTCTACAGCAAACATTGATTCAGCACAGTTAGATGCACAATTATTATTATCGGCGACCTTGTACAAGCCTCGAGAATACCTATTAGCCCATAGCGATCAGCAACTGCTGGACAATGAGCTGTCGCAGGCAAACAAATGGCTGAAGCGACGCATCAAACGTGAGCCCATCGCCTATATTTTAGGTCACAAAGAGTTTTACGGACGTGATTTTATAGTGTCACCTAACGTGCTAATCCCCCGTCCAGAGTCTGAATCTATAATCGAGATATTAAAGGAATTAAAGCCGGAAACAATTGTCGATATTGGCACCGGTAGCGGTAGCTTGGCAATTTCAGCAAAGCTAGAACTCCCAGATAGTCGTGTTATCGCGACCGACATCAGCGAAGACGCTCTGCAGATGGCTAGGCAAAATGCCAACAGCCTAAATGCTGAAATTACATTCGTTGTATCTGACCTGCTGTCCGGCATCAAAACTATTACCTCTGATACACCTGTCGCAATCGTAGCTAACCTACCCTACGTCGACAAAACGTGGGAGGCTTCGCCTGAAACAAAATTTGAACCAAATCTCGCGCTGTTCGCAGACGACGGCGGGCTAAAACTGATCAAAAAACTAATCTTGCAGGCAAAGAAAAAACTTCGACCCAAAGATCATTTGATCTTGGAGGCTGACAAACGTCAGCACAAACAAGTGACAGAATATGCCAAAAAACATGGTTTTAAATTCGCACAGATGGACGAACTTATCGTACGATATACGCTTCGAGCGTAACTTCGATATTCTTTTTCTGACCGTCGCGTAGCACAGTCAGCGTAACTTTGTCCCCAGGCGAATAACCCGCCGTCAACAGCGACAGACCATTGTCATTATCGATATCTACGCCGTTTACACTCACAATAATATCTTTGCTCGCTAGCCCGGCCTTTGCAGCGGGACTATTTGCGATCACAGGACTACCATCGGCATCATACAAGTACGCACCCTGCGAAGCCGGCAAGTTCAATCGCTCGGCAATTTCTGGCGTTAGCGTCAGGTACGCAACTCCCAAATACGCACGCTCGACCTTACCACTAGCTATCAAGTTTTTTATCAGACCTTTTGCAGCGTTTATCGGTATTGCAAAGCCAATTCCCTGAGAATCAGCCGCTATGGCTGTATTGATACCTATGACTTCACCTCCGAGATTGACCAATGGACCGCCAGAGTTTCCCGGGTTGATAGCTGCGTCAGTTTGCAACAGATTGTCTAGCGACTCACCGCTAACGCTGCCATCTTGTGCAGTGATCGGACGGCCTTTACCCGATATGATGCCGCTCGTCACACTGTTCTTGAACTCACCGAGGGCGTTGCCGATGGCTAGGACTTTTTGTCCGACTTTCGTGGTATTTGAGTTCCCTAGTTTGGCTGCAACCAGATCTTTTGGTGGGTTAGTTATTTTTAAAAATGCCAGGTCATTTAGCGGATCAACACCGATTAACTTTACGTCTTTGCGCACAGTGCCATCGTTCATGACTATTGAGACTTGGGCCGCACCGTTAACCACATGTTTGTTAGTCAAAATATAGCCATCCTTGCTGATGATAACACCAGTTCCTGCACCCTGTGATGTACTTTGAAAATAGCCGTTGCTAGTGATCGAAGTCGTCGTTACAGATACCACGCTCGGAGAAACCTCTTTGGCAACTTTGCTTGTCGCTTGCTCGTCCGTGCTGACAACTACCGAGTTGGTTGATGGGGTATTTTTTAGACTAACAAGTCCCGAGCTCAGAAACACCCAACTACCCAAGAAGCTCGCTACAAAACAAAAGAATACTGTAGCGAAAAACCGACTAGCTGAACTTTTTTCACTAACCATACCTCACCCTCGCTTTCTATTAACCTCGACTAATATCGTTGAAAAATATCAAAATTATCAAAATGATGCTGCCAGAAAATATAGCCGGTAGTGTAATGTCATTTAAGCGTAGTTTCTTTTTGGCTGCATATATTCCATAAGCGCGAGCTGCAAAGTAAGCCAGTAGTGTAATTATAAATGCGATATGAGGTATCTTGAAGGCTCCAGCCGGTGCTACCGAGTAGGCAATTGTCCAACTATAGGCTAGCCAGCCCAACTCGGCGACTATTAAGCCCCAGGCTAGCGACAACAAGGTCACGTCTTTGTCCTCATAGCTACTGATAGCATGTTGTGCACTGATATAACCAATCACCCACATGAATGCCACGATCAAAATTGCCGGCCAATCAAAACCAATGCTGTAGAGAGCTGTGATGGCCATGAACTGTGCTACACCGGCTTGTATCAAAACAGAGCCTCGATCACTGCGGGGCTTTAGGATAATCAACCACAAAGCATAAAGCACTGCAATAAACAGTTGTAGCAGGTGTAGATCGGCCGCCTGTAGCATCATCGTAACAACGCTCAGGCCTAGCAATAGGTCCAGCAGGTTGGCCTTTACATTCGCCCACCAAAATCGTGGTCGCACAGCGAACACGCGCCACTTGCTAATCATGACTAATAGGTAAGCCAGTACCGGAACACCAAATAATACTAACAAAAAAGTACCGATAGCCAGGCCGAGGTTAAAGGCTATGTACAGTACTTCACTAACTAGCGAAGTTCGTTTGCCCGCAGATTTTACTAACTCCATAATATGCCCTTCATTATATAGCTTGTTTGGGTTATGTGCAAAATTATTATTGGCCGACTATAACAACGAAATCGGCATCAGCAGTCATACCATACGGCATTGGGCCTGCTTTGACATTGGTCTTGAGCGTCTTTTTTAGCTTGGCTGTTGTAGCCGGCTGCTTGGTCTTGCTGATCTTGTATATCGTTGCTTTGCCATATTCCTGGCTGACTGTGGCATCCCCTACATTAGTAACGTTGAATCCCTTGGCAACCA
>JACPYF010000037.1 GCA_016196195.1 Candidatus Saccharimonadota bacterium
CCGTCAGGGAGATCCTGGCGTGACTCAGTTCTATGTTTCAACCGAAGACGATCTAATGCGTATTTTCCAGGGTGATCGAGTAGCAGGATTGATGGATCGACTGGGTGTCGACGAAGACATGCCTATCCAGAACAGAGCTGTTTCAAAGACGCTGGAAGCTGCTCAGAAACGTGTTGAAGGCTACAATTACGACACTCGTAAAAATGTTGTTCAGTACGACAACGTGATCAACCGTCACCGTAAAGTCGTCTATATAATTCGTCGCGAAATCTTGAAGGGTGAAGATATAAAACCTGAAATCGACAAGCTGATTGCCGACAGTGTAGCTGAGCTAACAGATCTACCGGCCAAGAACAATCCAAATTTTGCTGCCAATTTCGAGGTCGTCTATCCTATTAGCGACAAGGAAATTTTGAAAATTGGCGCTGAAAAGAATGACAAAGCACGACGAGCGCTCGCTCTAGCAGCCGTCAACAAACTATACGCCAAAAAAGAAAAAGAAATTGGCAGCGAGAACATGCGTTCAGTCGAGCGTGAAGTGTATCTACAAGTCTTGGACACACTGTGGATGCAACACCTAGAGAACATGCAACATTTGCGCGAGGGCATACATTGGCGCAGTGTTGGCCAGCGAGATCCGTTGGTTGAATATCGTGCCGAGAGCCAAAAACTCTTCGACAGCTTGCAGGCAACACTTCGTGCTGAAGTACTAAAGGCTATCACGCATGTAACAAAGGGTGACATCGCGCATCGTGAATTTCACGAGACCGAGCTGACCCGTGCGGCCGAGGGCGCAGTTGAAGTTGGCGTCAATGAAATCACTAGTGGTGAAAAAGAAATCAATTTTAGTGTACAATCTGATGGTAACAAGAAAAAATCAGTAGCGCGCAAGAAAAAGAAACAGAAGCGACAAAATCGAAAAAAGAATCGTTAACCGGTGGGCAGATAGGTAGCAAAAACTTGAGACACATAGTAGAAGAAGTAAAGCTAAAATCCGGAGCCCGCGGACTATTAATAGACGTACCCGAAGCAACCGTCATGAGCTTTCAGTTCAACTTTCGCGCCGGTACCAGGCTAACCAAAAACAAAGACATATACGAAACTGCCCATGTCATGGAGCACATGGCTTTCGGCGCAAATGACAAGTTTAAAGACGAGCATACTTATGAAGCAGAATTTACCAAGAATGGTGCTATTCGAAACGCTTCTACCTCTGATTATTCTATGGATTATTATGCTAGCTGCGCCGATTTTGAATGGGACAGAATCTTAGATCTTCAGCAATTATCCATAACTTCGCCAAAATTCAAAGAAGACGAGTTGGAGGCAGAGAAAGGTAATGTAAAGTCTGAGCTAACAGGCTTTCTGAGTAGTTACTATAGGGTCTTGTGGCCGCGAATACAGCAATTATTGGGCGAGGATGTTTTGACATATCCTCAGCGCCTAAAAACCATCAACAACATCACAGTTCGTGATATCCGTGAACATCACCAGCGCACGCACACAGCGCAAAATCTTCGATTTGTAATAGCCGGTAAATTACAGGGACGCAAAAGTGAGATCAAGCGCATGCTAGAGCAGTGGGACTTGCCGGAAGGAGAGCGTTTCAAGATGCTGGTCGAAGAGCACCCACAAATCACAAAGCCAACTCTCATCCCCCGTAAAGAGGCGCCAAACCTAACCTTTGGCATAGCACTCGTCCTGCCTCGACCATTGTCCGACCCAGAAACTGCGACTATGGGCTGTCTAGATCATTTGCTGACGGGCACAATGTTTTCACGAATCATGGGAGCCGCGCGCAAAAAAGGCTTGGCATATGGTATTTGGTCGGACACTAGTTCGTACGAAACCTATAGTTTATGGGAAATTGGCGGCGAAACAAACACCGAATCAGCCGAAGCGGTATTTGATATCATTGTTCGCGAGCTAAAGGCTGTTCTATCGGGACGACTAACCGAAGACGAAGTAGAAGCAGCCAAGCAGTACGCCCTAGGCCGTTACCAAATGGGCGCACAAACAGTTGGTCAGATCTCTAGCTTTTACTCTGGACGCTATTTCTTTGATGGTGTAGTCAATGATTATGAAAAAGTTCCAGCACGTATAGAGGCTACAAAGCGCGAGAACATAGCTAAGCTAGCTCAAGAATTCATCGATAACCAAACCTGGGTACTTGCTGGTGTTGCCGACAGCGAACGTGAACTACTAGATCGTTTGCACGAAAAGCTAGCCACAGTATTCAAGTAATGCGATAATAGAACACATGAAAATTGCATTACTAGGCTACGGCGTTGAAGGCGAGAGCGCATACAAATATTATTCACGGACTCAGCCAGATGCTCAGTTCGTTATTTATGACAATGCCAATGAGCCAAAGTACTCAGTACCCAGCGGTGTTGAATTTGTCGGCGGTGTAAATGATTTTCACAATATCGATGCCGACATAGTAGTCAAGACTCCAGCCATTGCACCAGACAAGGTCAGTTCAAATGGTCAGATCACATCTGTAACACGTGAATTTTTTGCTCGATGCCCAGCGCCGATAATCGGCGTGACAGGAACAAAGGGCAAGGGCACGACTTGTACGCTGATTGCAGAAATACTAAAGGCTGCAGGTAAGAATGTCCATTTGATAGGCAATATCGGCACCCCGGCGCTCGATGAGCTAGATAAAATTACAGCTGAGGACATAGTTGTTTACGAGTTATCCAGCTTTCAGTTGTGGGATCTAGGGAAATCACCACATATCGCGGTTGTTTTGATGGTTGATGCCGAGCATTTAGATGTACACGGTGACCTACAGGAATATGTTAAGGCAAAGGCTAACATCGTGTCTCATCAAAGCCCGAGTGACGTTGCTATATACTATGCTGATAACGACACCGCCAGGCAAATAGGCGAAAGCTCTGTAGCAATGAAGGTTCCATATAGTATTCCCGATAGCCTGAACATTGAAATTGATGGCAAAGAAATTATCAAAAGAAGTGACATCAAACTAGTAGGTCAGCACAATTTGCAAAATATTTATGCGGCGATTTTAGCCTCGTGGCATTATTCCCAAGATACCGATATCATTGCCAAGGTTTTGAGAGAATTTAGTGGACTACCGCACAGGCTTTCGTTTGTTCGTGAATTGAATGGGGTTCAATATTATGATGATAGTATTTCCACAACACCGGCATCTACTATTGCAGCATTAAAATCATTTGATCAACCCAAGGTATTGATATTGGGAGGTAGGTCAAAGGGCGCTGACTTTGCTGAATTGGCAAAATTTCTAGTCAATACTGGTGATACTCGGGTTATATTAGTTGGTGCAGAGGCAGAAAAAATACAAAAAAGTTTTGAAGCAGCTGGCTTCACAAAATATAAAAATTTGGGTAGCGAAACTGGTATGCAAACGATCGTAAAGACATCCCGTGAAATGGCCGGTACTAACAGCACAGTACTGCTCAGCCCGGCCTGTTCTAGCATAGGAATGTTTAAAAATTATGCTGACCGTGGCGACCAGTTCAAAGCTGCTGTCGAAGCCTTACAGCCCTAGGAGCTCCGAAACTTGACGTCCAATTGCCTCGGATGGCTCTAGTACAATTGCGTTACCATTTGTTAGTTTTTGTACCAACTCTTTGATCCAATGATAATGCGTACAGCCTAGTACAATAACGTCTGCGCCGCGTTCACACACATCATTTATTACTTTGGCTATTTCCTGTTCATTAATCTCGTTATTCTCAATCATGTATGCCCAGCCACTGCAGTCTGGTTCTATAACTGTCAGATGCGACGCATATTTACTAACCAAACCCCGGTATCTTTCGCTGGCTAGAGTTGCAGGCGTGGCGCAAACTGCGATAACATCGCTTTTTGTTTGTTTAGCAGCGGTTTTGACCATAGGCTCAATTCCAATAAAATGTTGGCTAGGGTATTTTTGTCGTAAAATTTCTATTGCTACCGCTGTTGCAGTATTACAGGCGATTACAATAACGTCGCAACCTTTTGTTAGTAATGGTTGAATCGCCAGGTCAGTTAACTCAGTAATTTCTGCGCTTGTTTTGTCACCATATGGCACATTATCGTGATCATTAACTACTTGTATCTGAGCCTCTGGAAAGGTTTGCTGTAATGCATTTGCCAAAGCCTCACCACCAATACCAGAATCAAATACACCAATTTTCATATACACACAGTATATCATCTGTATTTACAAAACAACTCGTTGGATGTATAGTAAATCTAATTTCTGGTGGATAGAAAGGCACTTTCAAGTAAATAGATATGGGGTTCATTTTTGACCTCAGTCCTATTCAAAGTCAGCCCCTGGGGAGAGTTCAAGCAATGCCAAAGAACTTCAACGAACCAGCACTATGCGTGCTGAGAAACGCAGACAAGGAAGCAAGTGAAGTCCTGAAGAGGAACCGTGTTGGCAATGAGTGTCTACTCACTGCCTTAACCAAAGACGAAGGTGATGTCGGAAAAGTCCTGCGTGGTCGTGGGCTTAAGCCCGAAAGGGCTGAGCACGGATTTCTCTGTCTCTTTGGCGAGGGAGACTTTGTGCACAGCGCAAAGAAACCCTTCACTAGAGCCGCAGACGAAAACCTGCGACGTGCGGCAATGTTTGCCGACGACTATGGGCTCATTGAGCCAGTTCACCTAGCTCTCGCTCTATTCAGGAATGTTGACGAGCCGATCACACGTCTTCTCAGCTTTCTAAAGATCGACAAGGACGAAATACTCGATGCTCTGAACAAGATCGAGCCTTCTTCCAAGAGAGATCCCGATGAGATCGACGAGCTGGAAGCACAGTTCAATGGCGACCCAGTGTCAGACGAAAACAGAGTTCCGGCTCGGGTCGGCAGTGACGTTGGGCCCGACGAGTTTGACGAGCTCTGTAACGGTGAGTTGAACTGATGCGGGTGATGAATAGGATTTCCCCCGGACCTTTTGGTCCGGGGGTACAATCCATGAGTTCCATATCTGTTTATTTGTTATACTGGTACCTATGCAACCACTACAAAAACGTGTAGATGAACTGACACAGGCTGTCGATGCAGCACTGGTCAAATTAGCTATTGTCCAAAAAAAGATCGATGCTCAAAAAATACAAGACGAGCTAGCCGCGCCAGACGCCTGGAGTGATAGTGACTCAGCGCAACAAAAGAGTAAAAAACTTGCTCAATTGAATCAGCAGGTCGAACCTTGGGAAAGTTTGAAAAAACAAATTGATGAAACTTCGGAACTAATTGAAACAGGGGATGAAAGTTTGACGGAAGACTTGCAAAAACAGATCGAAAAGATTGAGGCCGAGTTTGCAAATCTAAAGAAAGATCTACAGTTTAATGGCGAGTATGATGATCATAACGCAATCCTGCGACTGACCGCCGGAGTTGGTGGAACTGACGCCCAAGATTGGACTCAGATGCTAGAGCGTATGTATCTGCGCTGGGCGGAGAAATCCGGTATGAACACAAAAGTTGTAGAGCGTAGCGCTGGTGAAGAAGCCGGCGTAAAAACTAGCGTGATAGAAATCGAAGGTTCATTCGCATACGGAAAATTACGTAGTGAAAATGGGGTACATCGTTTGGTCCGCCTCAGCCCATTTAATAGCGACAATCTACGCCAAACCAGCTTTGCATTGGTCGAAATCTTGCCGCAGATCGATACACCCGATGAAGTTAAAATTGACGATAAAGACTTGAAAATCGACGTCTATCGAGCAGGCGGACACGGAGGTCAATCAGTCAACACAACAGACAGTGCAGTTCGAGTGACGCACATTCCTACCAATATAGTAGTAGCTATCCAAAATGAACGTTCACAAACTCAAAACAAAGAAACTGCGATGAAAATTTTGCGATCTAAACTAGCTCAACTTCGTCTCGAGCAACATGCCGAGAGTATCTCAGACCTGCAGGCAGGCGAGTCAGCCAATTGGGGCTCACAAATTCGCAACTATGTTCTGCACCCATATACAATCGTCAAAGACACTCGTACGAAATACGAAGAATCAGATGCCTCGAAAGTATTGGACGGCAGTATAGATGGCTTTATGAAGGCATACCTCGAAGCTAACATTGTATAATAGTTAAAAATATGCTATAATATACGAATGTCAAAAGAAAAGCCATCTGTTCGATACAAGAAATGGGCTGAAGAACACTCAATATTTGCTACTACAGCAGAAACTGTAGGTATTGCGGCTGTAAAATATGGTATTCAATCGCTGGGCCAAAAAATAAATGTCAATCTCATTAATGCGAATCCGGAAGTTAAAGAAATTCACGAGAGATCACTTTCAGAAGCTGCTTTGTTATTTACTGTAGCTGCTCCGTTAGAAGAAGAGTTGACATTTCGGGCGGTTCCTCAAGCTGTATCTGGCTATTTGAAAAATCGAGGACACGATAGTTCAGCTAAGGCAGTAGTGCGAGCAGCCGATATGTTGTTTGTAATGGCTCATTCAGGACTCTTCATTAAAAATGAAGGTGGCCAAATTAAGCCAAATTTGAAAGTGAATCGCGTAGATCACGCAATACCAGCAGGTCCTTATATAGCTGCGAAGCAGTACAGACGCTTGGCTGAAACTAGAGGCATAAGGTATGCCGTCTATGCGCACAGCTTGAATAACGCCCTGGCTTTGGCAGAACGCACTATTCGCAAATCCAAATCATAAGCTCGATTTGATGTGACACCAATGTCAGGTATAATAGTATATACATGATTTTGTTAGATAGGGTCACGAAAAACTATGGTGTTAAAGACACCAAGCCAGCGCTCAATAGGGTAACATTACACATCGAACCCCGCGAGTTTGCTATTTTGGTTGGTACCAGTGGGGCAGGTAAATCTACACTGCTAAAACTACTAACATGCGAAGAAAGATCTACTAGCGGCAAAATTGTTGTTGGTGGTATCGACTATGACGATCTAAAACCTAACCAAATACCTTTGCTGCGTCGAAAGATTGGCGTGGTTTTTCAAGATTTTAAATTGTTGCCGCAACGAACTGTATTTGAAAATATCGCTTTTGCCCTAGAAATTGCTGGTATGACCAACCGAGAAATCAAATCTACAGTGCCAAAGGTTATAAAGCTCGTTGGTTTAGAGGGCAAAGAAAAACAATTCCCACGACAGCTCAGTGGTGGGGAGCAGCAGCGAGTAGCGATTGCTCGTGCCGTCGTACGTCAGCCGAAAATATTGATTGCCGACGAGCCGACCGGAAACCTCGACCCGCGCCATAGCTGGGAGATTATCAAACTGCTAGAAAAGATCAATCGCTTTGGCACAACGGTGCTACTAACTACTCACAATGCCGAGATCGTCAACAAGTTAAAACGTCGTGTGATCACTATCGATGGTGGCAAAATAACTAGTGACCAAGTCAGTGGGAGTTACAGGCAATGACCAAGAAATCTTCTAACACCAGCAACAAAACAGCTGCCGAACTTCGCCGCAAAAAGCAACTTCGCCGTCGCTATATCACATTTATACGTATGTGCCGTTACGGTGTAAACAACTTTTCGCGAAATGCGTGGCTGACTATTGCGGCAACAATTGTCATGACTATCACATTGTTGGTGATTTTTTCTACACTGGTTGCTCGTAGCGTACTACTAGACACTGTTGATGACCTACGTCAAAAAGTCGATATATCGATTTATCTAGACAAAGACACAAAGCAGTCAACCGTAGACAAGCTAACTGTAAAATTACAGGGCCTAGAGCAGGTTTCAAAAGTAACGTACGTGTCACCTGATGAGGCAAAAAACAAGCTTATTAACAGTGACAATCCGTCGCAGCAAACTCTAGATTTCATTGGCGAATACAAGGACGGTTTTTTGCCAGGATCGCTCAGGGTTGTTCCGAAAGATCTCAACAATATGGACGAGATAGAAAAACTCGTCAACAATGACAAGCTATTCCAAGAATCAATAGATACCGAGCACAAGCCTTCGTATGCCGGACCAAAGCGTGAGGCGATAGAGAATATCGGTCGGGGAGTTTACTTTGCCGAGCGCGCAGGTTTAGCAGCCAGTGCAATATTTATCGGCATTTCAATTTTGATTATATTTAACACTATCCGCATGGCTATCTTTAACCGAAAAGAAGAAATCGAAATGATGAAACTAATAGGCGCTGAAAAGAGCTTTATACAGGGGCCATTCATAGTCGAGTCTATGATGTACGGATTTTTCGCGGCGATATTCGCCTTTATATTGGGTTTGCTAGGGCTTATCAGTCTACAGTCAAAACTACACAGCTACGGCATTTTAGTCGACAATACATACAACTTTGTACTGACTGGCTCGCCATTCATCATAATAGGATTGATATTTATAGGGGCGCTCATAGGGCTAGCTTCTTCGTTTTTTGCAGTAAATCGGCATTTGAAAATTAACTAACAGCGCATCAGAGGTGCATAAGTGTTGACGCTTATGCTAACATGTGCTAGATTGGAGACATATGAAACTACGGTCCACCACACCGGTCATAAAGCGTTTTGCAACTTCTTCTATGATAGTTGCCAGCGCTGTTGTTATGACTTTTTCAAGCGTAACACCGGTGTATGCAGACAGGTACGATGATCAGATCAATGCTATTCAGCATCAGATCAATGGTTATCAGGCCGAGGCGTCGAAACTAGGCGCACAAGCCGACACTTTGCAAAACACAGTCAACGAAATGCAGGCACAACTAAACACGATCCAGGCGCAATTAAACTTGAGCCAGGCAAAATACGATCAGCTTGTAGCACAGATCAAAGACACCGAGGCCAAGATTGCACGCAACAAGAACGTACTACAAGAAACCCTAACTGACCTATACGTTAATGACAAAACTTCGCCTATCGAGATGATTGCTAGCAGCAAGAATATTGGTGATTATTTAGATCAACAAGAATACCGAAATACGGTACGTGATCGTGTCGAAACATCTATAAATCAGATCAAAAAGCTAAAAGTGCAGCTAGAGCAAAAGCGTGACGCAGCAAAGAAAGTTCTAGACGACCAGAATGCTCAAAAAGCAGCGCTTGCAGCAAAGCAAGCCGAGCAAGCCAACCTATTGGCACAAACCCAAAACAACGAAGCAGCTTTCCAGGGGCTGATTGGCCAGCAAAACGGACAGATCAATAGCCTACGTGCGCAGCAAGCAGCTGCTAACACTTCACGTCTACGATCATCCGGTGGTGGTTCGGTAACAGCTGGTGACCCATCAAAAGGTGGTTACCCGGGATACTTGGCCGGTGCACCGCAAGACAGTATTGTCGACCCATGGGGAATGTATAACCGCGAATGCGTTAGCTATGCTGCATGGAAAGTTCAGCAGCGCTACGGTTACATGCCTTACTGGGGTGGCAGTGGAAATGCCAACCAATGGCCAGGCAATGCTCGACGAGCCGGTATACCAACAGGCAGTACGCCTCGCGTAGGGGCTGTAGCAGTTATGAGCGGCGGTTACTATGGTCACGTGGCTTTTGTCGAGTCAGTCAATGGCGGTACAATTCGTGTTAGCCAGTACAACTGGGGCGTCCGTGGTGAATACACGGAAATGACAGTATCAGCAGGCGCTTTCGACACCTACATCTACTTTGGTGGATAACACTTTATAACGTTCATGTTATGATAGATACAACTTAATATTAGGGGAGTTAATGGTCAAAAAAAGTGACGACAAAAAGGTCGCCAAAAAACGCAGCGTGTCGAATTTCACTCTTGCTGCATCATTGATTGTTGCAGTGCTGGTCGGGTTTTTGGCCGGTACTCGTACTAATGACATATTTATCTCCGATAACAGCCTAGCTCCGTTAAAAGAGACGTATAGGGCGCTTCAGTCTAACTACGACGGAAAGCTAGATGACAAGACTTTGATCGAGGGCGCTAGTCGCGGCATGGTCGAGTCTGTGGGCGATCCATATACGGTTTTCTTTAACAAAAAGGAAGCAGCGCAATTTAGTAAAGATCTCAACGGTAGTTTCAGTGGTATTGGCGCCGAAATAGGTAAAAAAGATAACAGCTTGATTGTTATTTCAACCCTGGACTCTAACCCGGCGCAAAAAGCCGGATTGCTGGCAAACGACGTCATCGCAAAGATCAATGGCGAAGAAACTACTGGCTGGTCGGTAGACAAAACGGTCTCAAAAATCAGAGGTGAAAAAGGTACAACTGTGAAATTAACGGTAATCCGCGGCGAGCAAGCGATGGACTTTAATATAGTTCGTGACAGCATCACAGACCCTAGCGTCAAGACGAAAGAGAATGGCGATGTAGGTATTATTCGCATATCACGCTTTGGTGACGACACCGCAGCGCTCACCAGAAAAGCTGCCGAAAAGTTCCAAGATAAAAAAGCAATTATAATTGACCTACGAGGTAACGGCGGCGGGTACCTAGACGCCTCTAAAGAAATAGCTAGCTTGTGGCTGGACACTGACCAAACCGTCGTAACAGAGAGGGTTGATGGTCAGGTCAAGTCTACTCTAAAGGCCGAAGGCGACAATATATTAAAGGGCAAAAAGACAATTGTTCTAATCGATGGCGGTAGTGCTAGTGCGAGCGAGATTTTGGCTGGTGCACTGCAGGACACCAAAGCGGCTACAATAGTTGGCGTACAAAGCTTTGGCAAGGGCTCTGTGCAAGATGTAGTGAAGCTTCGGGGTGGCGCCGAGTTAAAGGTAACAATAGCCCGCTGGTACACTCCAAACGGCAAGAACATCAATAAAAAAGGTATAACACCAGATGTTGTAGTTGTCGCAGGCAAAAACGATGACAGCAACAACGATACTCAGCTAAACTATGCACTGGATCTCGTAAAATAGTTATGTTAGGATAAGTTACATGGAACCAGCCAAGAAGAAGATCTTACTAGTAGAAGACGACACTAATCTCGCAGCGGTTTACCGCGGCAGGCTAGAGCTCGAGGGCTTCTCGGTTGTAGAGGTTAATAATGGTGAAGACGCACTTTCTAGTGCGGTAAAAGAAAAGCCTGACCTTATCTTGTTAGACGCTATGATGCCAAAGATCAGCGGATTTGACGTGTTAGACATCCTGCGTAATACCCCAGATACAGCGAACGTACGAATCATCATGTTGACTGCGCTTTCGCAGGACAAGGACAAAGAACGTGCCGAGAATCTCGGTGCAGATGAATACCTAGTCAAATCGCAGGTTGTTATCGGCGATGTAGTGGCACGCGTCAAGCACCACCTAGGTATCGACACTCCAGCAGCATCAGCAGATGCGTCAGCTGAAAAGCCAGATGCTCCAGCTGCGTAATTTAGTTATTATATCTAAATAAATCTCATAAAAAACCACGCTCAGATACGTGCATTCAACAGGGCAGTGTGAATGCACTCCTCGGGAAACGAGAGTCTTCGCTTTGGTTGTTTATGAGATTTATTTTTTGTCTTCTTCTACAATCACTTGTGTACGGCGAGTAGTCTTGCCTGTAAATAGGCGTTTTTTGACTTGTTTGAAAGCCACTGTTCCAGCTACTTTAGCGTGGATAGTAAAGTTTTTAGAGACGTATGTACCAGGTCCAGCAATTTTCGTTGCACCAACTTGTCGAACGATTACTTCGCCAGCGTTAACTTTTTGGCCACCAAAACGCTTCACACCGAGCCGTTGTCCGGGTGATTTGCGATTGTTTTTACTGGTTCCGCCTGCTTTGACGTGTGACATTGTGCTACTTTCTGGTTAATACTAATAGTTCACGGCCGACTATTTGGCCTTCTCGATGATAGACTAGATCTTTATCATTAGAGTGAACAAAACTTATACGATTGTACCCCAGATGCGGCAGTTGGTCAAGGGTACGGAGGTGGTTTATTTTGTTTGCAACGAACCATGACGGTACGGCTAGGCACAGTCTAGTGCCAGGTTGTATTTGATCGTGCAGATTGGCGAGGAATTTTTTTAGTATTGTGTCGCAGTCATTGATCGTTTTTTGCAGTATTTCGTTATCTGGAACAGAGGTGAATGGGCGACCGAGGTAGACTTCGCTGGCGACAATTCCACCAGGATTAGCCCACTTGTGAGTGGTAGCATCACCAACTTCTAATCGATAATATCGTTTATCCGGCGAGAGTGGCGTTACTCGATTTTCTTTCAAAGTTAGTAGCCACAACAGATTGGCATCGGTATAATCAACCATTCTTTGCTCTAAATCGCTACCGGTTATGTCATATCCCATTAGTGCGGCTTCTTGCAGGATCACACCTGTACCACAAAATGGGTCAAAAACTTCCGCTCCATAGTCTGGGGGTGTATTTGCAGCTGCAATATTAACGATTGTTTGTGCCAATTTTGGCGGTAACATGCCAACTCGGGCGTCACGTTTTGGTCGTCCGCGGTCGCGTAGGGTGTAGGCGTCGATATCTTGAACTGCAGTAGTTTGAGCAACTATTGTGTTCACGCCATCTCTTATCAACAACAACTCGCACCCCAGTTCGCTTGTTAGCTTGTTATTTAGTACCTGAGCGCTATTTAGGGCTGTTTCGGGGTTTGGTATTAGTCGGACCGACCGACCGCTTGCTTTGATGGCTTTTTTGAGGCCCAGCCCAAGCGCGTTTATTCTAGCTGGGCTTGCATTTAGGCCGTAGCAGCTGATGCCGAGCTTGAATTTGCCTTCTGGCAGACTGGTTAGGTGGGTGGTAATTATACTTTCAAGCTGTTTTTTGATCACATTTAGATCGGTTGAATCAATAGTAGCTAGTACCTTGCCAACTTTGATGGCTCCGCCAATGCGGCCAAAGTTTACTTCGGTGTCTCTTTCAACCACGGCAGCATAATCACCGACAGGGCGCAGGCTACTGGCGTCATAAAGGCTCTCTAGTTCGGCTAAGCCGATTGCAGGTTGTCGTCCCAAAATATATATCATTACCTCTATTTTATAGATCTCAGGTGTAATCAGCAAATATCAGTTATAATAGTGGATATGTCACGAAGGGGAATTCTCAGTCTAATCACACTATTTTTGTTGATTTTAGTGCTATATTTTGCGCGCCATGAAATATACATTGCCTGGAAGTTAATCAGTCACGTCAACGTCTGGATATTGGCGCTCTTGATACCTATGCAAGCTTTTGTTTACTTTGCGGCGGGGGAGATGATGTTCGAGTATTTGCGAGCCAAAAATGCGCTCAAAAATGTTTCTCGATTTACCCTGACTCGTATGGCTTTAGAGCTAAACTTTGTAAATCATATTTTGCCTAGCGGAGGTGTATCCGGAATTTCATATATGACATGGCGCCTCGGTAAATACGGAGTTTCACCAGGTAGGGCTACAATGTCACAGATAGTACGCTACGTGGCTGGTTTCCTAGCATTTTTAACATTGCTATTGATCTCTGTGGTGCTTATTACGCTGGACTCTGGTGTTGATAGATTTATCATCCTAGTTAGCAGCGTACTGGCGTCGACAATTGTCTGTTTTATGATTTTTGGTATTTATATACTTAGTAGCTCATTGCGCCTAGAGGGTTTCGCGCGCTGGTCGACTCGAGCGATTAATAGTTCAGTACGACGACTGACTTTTGGCAAGAAAAAGCACACTGTAGATCTATCAAAAGTTCAGCAGTTTTTTAGTGATATTCACAAAGATTACATTGAGCTGCGTGCCGACAAAGGACTACTGCTAAAGCCGTATTTATGGGGAATACTGTATAACGCCGCTGACGTTGGGCTCTTTATGATTGGTTTTTGGGCACTTGGCTATTCCGTCAATCCTGCAGCCATTGTTATTGCGTACGGCATAGCCTCGATAGCTGGTTTCATAGTGATCACTCCGGGCGGCGCGGGCGCGTACGAGGCTATAATGATTGCATTTCTAGGTACGGCAGGTCTTCCGGCTGGCGTCGTCATTGCTGGTGTTTTGTTGACTCGGGTCATATTGTTGCTCGGAACCGTTATTTCAGGTTACTTCTTTTATCAACTAACGATTCTAAAGTATGGAAAAACTCCAGTTAAGTCCCAGTGATTTTATAGCACTGACGAACCAAACGCTCGAATACGCTTATCCGAGTGTAGTTATAGTAGGTGAAGTCTCTAGCTTTAAAATCAACCAAGACAAGTTTGTTTTTTTTGACATAAAGGACGAGAATGCTAGCGTTGGTTGCTTTATGATGAAGTTCCAGCTGCGAATAGCAATCGAGGACGGTATGATGGTCGCAATAACAGCCCAGCCAAAGCTAACCCAGTGGGGAAAATTCAGCCTGACAGTTCGCCTAGTACAGCCAGTGGGCGAGGGAAGCCTAAAGCGCAGCTTTGAGCTGTTAAAGGCCAAGCTAGACAAAGAGGGTTTATTCAAACCAGAGCGTAAACGGTCGTTGCCAGAATTGCCAGCACGGATTGGTGTAATCAGTTCGACTCAAGCGGCGGGTTATGGTGATTTCATCAAAATATTAGATGAACGATGGGGTGGTATGCAAATTGATGTCGCACACACCCAGGTACAGGGCGACGTAGCACCCGAGCAGATCATTCGGGCATTGCAACATTTCAACGAAAGTGCCGAACCGCCAGAAATAGTAGTCATCATACGTGGTGGGGGTAGTTTAGACGATCTGAGCGCTTTTAACGACGAGCTGTTGGTCCGAGCGATTGCCAGCTCACGATTACCAGTTATTACTGGCATAGGGCACGAAAATGACGTCAGTCTGGCTGACTTGGCCGCTGACAAGCGCGCCAGCACACCTAGCAACGTAGCCCAGATGTTAGTACCCGACAAGTTGGAATTTACTCAGGGATTATATTCTAAGCTACATAGAGCTATAGGCCAGCTAGAGCACGATTACGATATTAGACAGCAAAAGCTAGCCGCCGACCTGCAGCTGGTCGTACAGCGCCTGCAAATGCAGTTCGAATTTACATTCGGCCAGTACAAGTCACTTTCTAGAAGCCTGTCACAGCTCAACCCGAGGAATGTTTTGAACCGAGGGTACAGCCTAGTCAGGTTAGAAAATGGTCAGTCGCTAGTCGGTGCAAAAAAGGGCGATGTTTTGGATATAGAAACCAGCAAAAGTATAATAAAAGCAGGAGTAATTTCAAATGACAAAAAGTAGTACTATCAAAGAAAAGTTATCACAACTCGACGAGCTGGTTGCTTGGTTCGAGCAAGACGATATCGATATCGAACAGTCACTCAAAAAGTTCGAGCAGGCCGAAAAGCTTGCAGATGAAATAGGTGATGAACTAAAGACCGCCAAAAACAAGATAGAGGTTATCAAGAAAAAGTTTGATGCTTGATTTTGTCATATATTTCGTCGGTTTTATAGTGGTATCGATCGGCTTTGTAACATTTTTTGGTGCACCGTATGTGCCAACACTTAAAAAGCAGGTTCAAGATGTAATGCAGATTTATCCATTGAAAAAATCTGACGTATTTGTAGATGTTGGTTCGGGCGATGGTATAGTTTTGCGAGCTGCAGCAGATCAAGGTGCGCATGCTGTCGGCTATGAACTAGGCCCTTGGCTGTGGCTGATATCCAGGTATCTGTGTCGCAAATACCCAAATATCACAATTCACTTTGGTAGCTTTTGGCGAAAAGATTTACCGCCGGATACCACTGTTGTATACACATTTCTAAACGGCAAGTTTATGCCAAAGTTAGAGCGCAAACTACAAGCTCATACCGATAAATACGGCAAAAAAATAAGCTTCATTACCTATGGTTTCAAAATAGAGGATCGTGAGTCTAAAAAGCAACAAGGCCCTATGTATTTGTATGAGTTTAAGCCCAACGACTTGCGCAATACAAATATCAAGATTTAGATTGATGGCAAAGTGGTTCAGTAAGTGCTAGGTCGACTAAAGCATATCTGTAGATACGCTGCAGGAGGACTGGCGTTTACTGGACACTTTGACGCGGTATAAAATTGTATAATTTGTATTGTGCGAGTCGTGTTTGCAAGCATAAGCCCTATAGCGTATGATATTTAGTAATATGAAACAAACTTTTAACAACCAATCAGGCTTTGTGACGGGGGCCGTGGTGACTAGTATAGTATTCGGCTTGCTGGCACTAGTATTTGGCTCGGTGATGATCTGGGCATTAGTCAACTACAACGACCAAAAAAATAATGTCGATCAAAAAATCTTGGCCGCACAAGAGGTAGCGATAAACAAACAAAAAGCCAAAGACCAGGACGCTTTCGAAGAAAAAGAAAAGAACCCGCTAGCAGAATTTGTTGGTCCAACTGACCTAGGTAGGGTGAATTTCAAATATCCAAAGACTTGGAGCGTATACGTAGCTAGTGATGGCGCTAGTGGAAATAATTATCAGGCATACCTACACCCGGGCGCTGTGCCTCAGGCGGGTACTAAAAACAAATTTGCCCTGCAGGTCTCTATAGTTGGCCAATCCTACGACCAAGTTTTGGGAACATACAGTGGCAAAGTAAAGCAAGGCGACCTACGCAGCAGCGCCATAACTGCAAACGGATTTAACGGCCAGCGATTTGACGGAAAGTTTACCGATGATGTAGATGGTTCTGTAGCGGTATTTAAAATTCGTGACAAAACTTTGATCTTAAAGACCGATTCGACAGCTTTCAAGCCTGACTTTGATGACAAAGTTATCAAGACATTGTCTTTTGATCAATAACCTTTATCTTTCATTTTTTGTATCAGCAAAAAACGAAACAAAAAACTGACCAGACACCTAAAAAAACGTGACGCAAAAATTTAGTAATGCTTTTTGGTAATCTGCGGAACTCTCTACGTTCAGACATCCTCGCTTAGCCAGAAAACATTACTAAATTTCCACTCAGTTTTTTCAGAGGTCTGGCCCAAGCTGCAGTGGCTTGCGGCTGAATGAGCGTATGACGTAGCCGAGAGAATAATTTTATAGAGTCCTGACTATCTGAGAATGTCTGAACCGCCAGCTGGCGGTGAGTTTCGCAAGATATCAAGAATTGATAAAATTATTTTCATCGCGATATGTCATCAGCTCGAAGGTTTTGCCACACTTTTTAAAAAGTGTGAAAGTATACATTCATGTTAAACTAGTTGATAGATATGAGGGGAGATAATAGCGAGCAAATAGGCCAACTGCCATCTTTGGTGGCGTTGAGTCATGAGCTAAAAGCACCCCTGGCGTTGATGCGTCAGATCGCTATGGCCAGCGAACATTACACTGATGCCGAGCGTGAAACTGCGTTCGAACGAATACGCCTGACGGCTGAACGTTCACTGCGCCTAACAGAGGCTTTGACTCGCAGCTATCGTACAGATGAGCTAGAAAGCGAACCGATCAATCTGGGCCGACTGTGCGACGAAGTAGCAGCCGAGCTGACACCGCTTTGCCGTGAACTCGGCCAAGATATCAGCGTTAAAACCCCTAAGCAGTCCATATTGGCAGTTGGCAACCGCGAACTTGTTAGCAGCGTTATTTTTGGTCTTTGTGACAATGCCCTTAACTATGGCCAGGCAGCTGCACCGATCGAACTAAAGATCCAGCGTGACGGCGACGACGCCAAAATCAGCGTGCGTGACTATGGTCCTTCGCTATTAAAGTCCGAGCTAGCCAAAATCAAATCAAAACTCGGCAGCTCACCACAAACAGTGAACAGCCGACCGGGTAGCAGTGGGCTAGGGCTGTATATTGCCAGCCAATTCGCGCAGGCGATGGATGGCCAGCTAGGTATGACTAGTCACAAAAATGGTGGGCAAACATTTTATATTCATTTACCTCAATCATTTCAAATGGCATTAGTATAGATAGGATAGACAGCATAACGCAAAATATCCATTTTCCTATGCGTCTACTTGGCTCATATTGTCCTTTCTTCGTGCGACGTATCGTCTGATATGCCTTACTCAGAAAAACCAACATGAGCTCAATTAGCCATCATAGTAAAACCGAACATTTTACGTTACGCTGTCTATATGAGCAAAGTTTTAATTATTGACGACGATCGGTGGTTCGCCGATGCAATTGCCAAAAATCTGCATCAAAATGGCTGGCAAACACACATCTCGCCAAATGCGGCCAAGGGCATAGGGGCGATTGATGATTTTGATCCAGATGTTTTGCTGCTAGACGTCATGCTACCGGGTTCATCGGCACCGGCTATTTTAAACGAGCTGCAATCCCATACTGATTTGGCAGATTTGCCGATTGTGCTGTGTACCTCTATACAATCGAGTGAATTCGACCTAGATTCGCTGAAAAGTTACGGCGTGCGAGAGGCTCTAGACAAAGCTCATAGCGAACCCGACGACATTGCAAAGGCACTAGCAAATGCAATCGACTAAAACCAACGCAATTGTGCTGCGGCGGACGAACTATGGTGAGTCAGATCGTATATTGCAGCTACTAACAGCTGACGGCAGCAAAGTCAGCGCTATGGCGCGTGGTGTTCGCAAAGAAAAGAGCAAACTAGCTGGTGCAGTAGAGCTATTTTCGCTGACACAAGTGACATTACATACAGGCAAGAGCGATCTGAGCATTTTGACGTCAGCTCGGCTAGAAACTTTTTATGGTGAAATCTTGAACGACTATGATCGTCTGCAGTTTGGCTATGAAGTTCTAAAAACAATCGGCCGTTTGAGTGAACATACACATGAGCCATTGCTGTATGACGTAGCCTTGGTAGCATTACAAAGCTTGAACCAACCAAAAATCGACCTGCGTATTATTCGCGCTTGGTTTTATCTGCAAGTCGCTGATATTTCTGGTCACGGGCTGAACTTGTCTCGCGATTCGTCGAACAAACCATTACTCGAAGCTGAAAAATATCGTTTTGATATTGCGGAAATGTCATTTGTGATTGATGCGCGCGGCAATTTCACAGCCGATCATCTAAAGCTTTTAAAGGTGTTAAAACTAAAAACTCCGACTGTTGTGGCACATATTTCGGGCATCGAAGTACTACTCGACGATATTACGAGTTTGGCGCATGCTGTATCAGAGTAATCTGCTATAATTATTGGCAATGAGTGAAGTAAAACTAGAAGACATCGTATCATTGGCGAAACGCCGTGGTTTTATATACCAAGGTAGTGAAGTCTATGGTGGTTTGTCGGGTACTTGGGACTACGGTCCATTAGGTGTTTCACTAAAACGAAATATCATGAATGCTTGGTGGAAATCATTCGTAGATAGTCGTGATGAAATGTATGGCGTTGATGCTGCGATACTGATGAATCCAAATGTATGGAAGGCGAGTGGACATGTCGACACATTTACTGATCCGTTAGTTGAATGTAGCAACTGTAAGGGACGTTTTCGAGCTGACCATCTAGAAGGCAGCAAATGTCCGACTTGTGGCAAGGAAAATACTTTTAGCGAGCCTCGCCAGTTCAATATGATGTTTGAAACTTTCATAGGCCCAAATTCAAAGGTAGTGCAAGGGGGTTCTATAGAGGAAACTAGTGCGACTACAACGACAATTCGATCTAGGTCTGACGACAAGCTCGGATCGTATGTTTCCTACAATACTTCTGACCAGGTTTACCTGCGCCCTGAAACTGCGCAAGGTATATTCACCAATTACAAAAACGTACTAGATAGTTTTTATCCTGACCTGCCATTTGGTATCGCCCAAATGGGCAAGGCATTTCGAAATGAAATTTCACCACGTGATTTCATATTCCGTTCACGCGAATTTGAACAGATGGAAATCGAATATTTCGTTCACCCAGACCAATGGGAGCAAATGTTCGAAGGTTGGATCAAGGGCATACGAATGTTCCTAACGCAGGAACTAGGTTTGCCGTCAGAATCTATCCACGAGCTAGAAGTTCCAGAGAGTGATCGAGCTCACTATAGCAAACGGACAGTTGATTTCGAATTTGATTTCCCAATTGGTCGCGAAGAGTTACTTGGTCTCGCATATCGTACCGACTTTGACTTGAAAAATATTCAGGACAATGCTGGTAAAAACATGGAATACACGATCAAAGGCACGAACGACAAATTCATACCTCATGTGATCGAGCCTAGTTTTGGCGTCGAGCGACTTCTGATGGCAGTGCTATCTAGCGCATACCGCGTTGATGAACAAAACGGCGAAAAACGAATTTATTTGGCACTATCAGAAAACTTGGCGCCTGTGAAATACGCAGTTTCACCACTGCTCAAAAACAAGCCAGAGCTAGTTGCTAAAGCTCGTGAAGTTTACGACACATTGAAGAAAAAACACGGCAATGTCATGTGGGACGACAACGGCAACATCGGCAAACGCTATCGCCGCCAAGACGAAATCGGCACTCCTTACTGTGTGGTGATCGATTTTGACACACTCGAAGATGATACTGTGACTATCCGCGATCGTGATACGACTGAGCAGAGAAGGACTAAAATAATAGAAATAGATAAGTAGATATGAGTAAATTTATTGCAGCATATTCGAAACTTATATCTATGAAAAATAATCTTCCAGATTATGTAGATGTTGAGGAGTCGTGGGTTAGACAGTTCCATGAATGCTTAGAAAGTATAAGTGATATTCTGGATGGTCAAGTTGATGAATTTAAAGTTCCTGAATCGGATATTAAGCATCAGGAATATCAAATATCTTACAACCCTGTACAAACAGAACTATCAAAAGATAAATTTTGTGATCGTTCGAAGCTGATGGTCAAAATTGATGCGGTGTTAACCTATATACAACTAAAAAGTCCACCAGAAGATAAAAAGCAGATAGGTTTTCATGCTTAGTATGAACTTCGATGATTTTCAGAAACAAGTTCTGCAGTCAGTCGCAATCACTGACAAAACTGTAGCTGCATTGGCGCACCGGGCGCTTGGACTTTCTGGCGAAGCCGGAATCATTAGCAATGCTATGAAAAAAGTTATTCGCGATAAAAACGGCCAATTAACAGATGAAGACAAAGCACTGTTGAAGGAAAAAATAGGTGATGTGATGTATTACGCAGCAGTACTAGCAGAATATGCCGACCTAAGTCTAGACGAAATCGCCGCAGCGCAACTAGAAAAATCTGCAGCCTTCAAAGCCAGTCGCAACCAATAGTTATGAAGGTCACGGTTCGCGTAAAATCTAGTAGCAAAAAAGGTAACTTTGTGCAGCCTAGTTTGGATGGCGAGCTGTTAGTTCACGTACGCGAGCCGGCGATTGATGGCAAGGCGAATAGAAAGGTGATTGAGCTATTGTCGGACTTTTACGATGTGCCAAAAACACGCATAGAGATCATTCGTGGTCTGACAAACCCGATCAAAGTCATCAAAATAGAACAAAATGAATAACCCTCTAGTTGCGATGAACGCGTGGCAGCCTATGTGGTAATCTGTTACGCCTGTCGAGTTTGAGCATTGTCTTGAACAAAGCCATCGAGCGAAGGTTCGGGTGCGGTTGATCTATGATCGTGAAAACCACGTCATCCAATGTTTCTGCTGACATTATGTCTTCGTCAGAGACTAGTATGTTGCCGTCCGACGCGTCCATAACATCATTTGCTAGCCGAACGCCCAGTGTACCAAGCCTGTCGCGTAGCAATGTCACGATGTCGGTCTCTAATGCAGTAGCTAATCTACGGGCCTCTTGTTGGTCTCCGTCGCATCCTTCCATCAGAACCTTATACAGGATTTCGCCCTCCACAAACTCACTAACGACAGTTTTGTGACCGCTTGGTGATTCTAGCAAAGCAAAGCTAGGCGGAGCCTGTAGGTTTTTTTGCATAGCATATTTGAGCTTACGATGTATCCAGTTGCCGGCATAGAATTGCAGCGGGTAGGCGCTAGGTGACTCGTAATCGCTTGCCTTGATGATGACATCGGTTAACGCATCGGGCCTGTAAAGAGTCGAAGGCCTATGCCCTTCGTCGCCACTGTACGGGTGGAATGGCGCTCCCCACTGCATTACTTCAACTGCCTCAAGGTCCCTGACTTCTCGCGGCCCTCTGTATCCGTCGAGTTCATCAACTATTTCTGCCGTACGTTGTAGAAAGTCGGCAAAGTCTTGATCGTGTCGCATTTTATCAATACCATGTTCGCTCAGTGTCACTTTTGTGCCATTCAGGTTCTCCAAGCTAGCATAGCTAGTACCAAGGCGTTTAAAGTCACCCGTATCAACAAAGCCATCAACCTTGGGTATTAACAACTCGCGTAGCGGTATCTCACTCATAATGATGTTTATATTATAACTTTTGTACTATTTCGTCAATATTAGGAGGAGACTGGTATAATTGTCCGTATATGAAAAACGAGACCTATGAATACCCGCTAACTAGCGAAGAATTCCGCACGATATACAGCAAAGTTCCACGCCTAACGGTTGAGATCATCGTGAAATCTGAAAAAGGAATATTACTAACTTTGCGAGATATCGAGCCGTACAAGGGCATGTGGCACCTGCCCGGCGGTACTGTACATTTTGACGAACGGCTACCTGACGCAGTGGTGCGCGTTGCTAAAAAAGAGCTGGGAATAAATGTTATGAGCTCTAAGTTTGTTGACTATATCGAGTACCCAACGCACCTGCAGCATAGTTTTGATTCGCCAGTAGGTATGGCGTTTTTGGTTGAATATGATGGCGAAATAAAAACCGATCGACAAGCCAGCGAAGCGCAGTGGTTCCTAGAAGCGCCTGCCAATATAGTCACCGAACAGAGCGCCTTTATAAAAAAATTGCTATAATAAAGTTGATATGGCAGGTGAATACGAGCGTGTAGACTATGATTCGGGCGGCGACTATATACTCGAACTTGAAGGAATGAAGTTCACATTCAATGAAATAGATTTTTATCAACGCATAGAGCTGGCCGCAAAGAGACTCGGGATTATTGACCCTGGCGTAACATTGAGCGAGTATCAAAGGGAAGATTTAGCCAGTATAGTTTTGGGCGGTGAATTCGTTGTCGATCTGATAACTGACTTTGGAGAGCACATCGATTCTATATTACGCAAACAAGGCAAGACTGAAACAGGCATGGGCAAGGGTTCTTTAGTACACTGGCTACGAAGGGTGACATTTCGCGATGCCTGGCTAGACCAGATGGTTGAAATAGGAGAACTAGAAAACGTATTCAACCCTGAAACCGGCGATTTCATACGAGTATCTACCGAAACGGGAGAAGTAATACCTCTCGTAACATGCCCGTCGTGGGCAGAGTATGCGTACCGCCCATAGTTTAAACCGCATAATGCTTGCAAATTAGTCTAATTTATGATACAATTAGGTTAATCATGAGCACAGAAAATAAAGATTTATATGTATTTGAAGACGGGCTTAGGGAGGTTTCTACTTCCCTAAGGAGATGGCCGGGCGCAAAAAAGAAACCTAACACTCTAAAAGAGCAAGTTGGAAATGATATGGAACTTGGATTTACTTCAGGTATCTTGAGGGCGTTAGTACAAGAGTCTGAACGATCTGGAGTAGCTATACAGTTAGTGGCGGGTGAAAGTCCTGTGCCAACAGTTCTAGCGGAAACCGACGGAAAAGGCCGAACAATTTTAAAGCCCATAGACCCACTAGAGCCACGCGAATCTCTACAACTAACATCAGCCGAACGCATAGCAAACGACCAGACTTTTGGCGGTGAACGTAAAATCACCGTAGAGGATTTAGCCGTAGCTATAGGTCACGGCGCAACCCTGGAAGTTTCGCCAAGCAAAGCCGACGACAACTAGCCTTCCGATCGACCTTATGCTTGCTTGATGCCTGGGTTACTCTATAATTACTACCTATATGACAGAGCGCGTAGCTACAGCTGAACAAGCAGAAAATTTACCAAAGCCGAAAAGGGAATCGCTTTTCGGCACTGAAACTAAAACTAAACTAAAGACCGCTGCTGTTTTATCGGCCACTGCAATTGCAGCGACAATTGGCGAGCATTATGGTGTGGACAAAATGCTGCCACACGGCCTACGTGAAGTTGCGACTAGCCTGCGGCACCCGGCCGTAGGTTTTTTGGGTGCATTTGTGGCAGACAAAGTCAGTCGGAGCAGGTTGTTCAAAAAGAAAGATAACGATGTAGCGATGGGTATAGGCGCCACGGTCGCTAACTTTGCGACAGAGACTGCCCAGGGTCAGGTTATATTTCATGAATATTTTCAATATTTGGGCACCAGCAAACTTCCAGAGACGACCAAGGACTATGTATTTGCACTGGCCGGCGCAGCTATTTACAAAAAAACTATGTCTAAAAAATGAGAGTATAATAAAGACAAGACAAAAAGCTCTAATCAATTTTAATAACCACAAGGAGGGTAGGTTATGTTAAATCAAGCAACAGTGTTCGCGACTATCGCGGTGCACGATATAGAAAAAGCAAAAGAATTTTACGGAGGCACGCTTGGACTCAACCAAGTAGAGGAAAACCCAGGGGGAGTCACGTACAGAAGCGGTGAGGGGAAATTGTTTGTATACGCTGCGCCGACAGCCGGAACAAACCAAGCCACAAGTGCTAGTTGGAATGTTGATGACATTGCCACGGCTGTGAGTGAGCTAAAAGGCAAAGGTATAACATTTGAACACTACGACATGCCTGGCGGGACTCTTGAGGGTGATATCCACACCATGGGATCTATGAGAGCGGCTTGGTTCAAAGACCCAGATGGTAATATCTTGAACATCAGTAGCACGTAAACTGGCATTTTTTTTGAAAAGTTCTATAATTAGTATTGAAAGTGTGGGCTAGTATAAATTTAGTAGGAGTTCACGATGGCAAAGGCAAAACAATCGGCTGAAAGCGAGCTAAAAGCTCTGAAAGCTGAGAATTTACGCTTGAAAAGACAGCTAAATACCCAAATGTCTACGAATATCAAGAACAATGGCTGGCGGACTGCGACAATTGTTGTTCTGGCCGGCATAACGGGCGCTGTACTCATCAGCGGCAATCTATTGTTTTGGACAGCCCGAACTGTCATCGAGACTGATAAATATCACGACACAGCACAAGCTATCATTGAGGAGCCTGCAGTACAAAAGGCTATAGCCGACAAAACTACAGATGCGATTTTTGAGCGCGTTGATACCGAGCAATTATTAGAGGAAAACCTACCGCCTCGTGTGCAGTTTGCTGCACCAACACTGGCTACGCAGATAGAAACCTTTACAAAAGACAAAGCCCGACAGGTTACATCTAGCGAAGAATTTCAAGATGTTTGGGTAGATGTTAATGTCAAAGCACATGACAGATTCATATCAGCGATTCGTGAGTCAGAGGGTGATGGTACGGTCAATATTTCGGATGTGTATAGCAAATTGACTCAGCAGCTAGAAGGGACAAAGCTATCATTTTTGCAAAACGTCAAGCTACCAGATAATATCGGTTCAATACAAGTTTTGGATGCGCCATGGCTGCCATCGGCGCGCTACGTCGTTGTTAATTTAGATGCACTGCGCATTGCAACTGTTTCATTGTTCATCATTTTGACTGCAGTGATCATCTATATATCTCGCCATCGTCGTAAGATCGCACTAAAGCTAGGCGTGTTTTACGCATTGTTGATGGTAGCTACATTGATATCTGTCCGAATAACCCGAGCGATTGTGGTTTCTAAAGCTGATCCAAAGTACCAAGACGCTGTGACTGCGGCATACCAAGCTGTGTTTGATCCATTTGTACTGCAGACGGTTGGAATAATGGCTCTAGCTTTGGCGGTTGTAGTAGTTGCATGGCTAATAGGCCCTGGCAAATATGCAGGTAAGGTGCGTCAATCGTTCAATACGTTATTTGCAAATAACATCCATGGTGCAATATTTGGCAAAAAGGAAAATGCCTACACGCGTTGGGTAGGTAAATATCAGGCCAAGCTGCAATGGATAGCTGTAGCAATTGCGTTTGTATCACTACTAGTTATATCTGTTACAGTGGCAAATATCGTATGGCTGGCGCTGGCGTTGCTGACTGTAATCGCCATCATCCAAATATCTTCTGCAAAAAAGTAGCTGACTAATTAGCGTATTTTGATCATCAGGGCAAGATTTGAAATGTAATGTTCTGGATTAACAGTCTTGTGAGCGCGTAGGTAGACTAGATGTCTTTCGATAAACGGTAGGCGACTGTCGGGCCAATCAGTTGCGGTGGGGCTATAAATACTCTCGGTTTTCATTTTGGGGTTATTTTCCAAAACTTTTAGGCGCTCGATTATTTCTTCCTCTGCCATTGTTGAGATAGTAGCCATTAGATCGCAGCTACTTTCTTTTTCTTTTTAACAGCTTTTCGCTTGTTTTGGCCTTTGGCCATACATCCTCATTTCTTTACTATGTATCTATTATCCTCCTATATCGCCAAATAACCTAATCTGTGGGAGTATTTGTACTATAATTTTCGATTAATATGTTGTATTATGAAAGCTAATCGTTATGTTGAAATTAACAGGCAGCCAAGAAATAAAGGGGTTCAAGCCCCAGCCTGTATTTGAGGCAGGGGCAAGGGCGGAGAACCTACCTCAACTAGGTAGTCTCGCTCTCACAGTGTTAAACGGAGAAGAAAAATTAAAAAAAGACACCGAAATAGGTGTCGTTTTTAATTTTCCGACAAATTTCCCCGGGTTTTCGCTACCAGATGAGATAAAAACCGTAGTTACCGAATGTGAACCTGGTGAGTTGATGCGTATCGAAGGCGTGTCGGAAGATGAAACTCTAGCAGTAATGCTACTACTAGAGCTTCAGAAGTTTCAAAAAGGTATTGGAACCGAAATATCACACACTCTCGAACTGGATTATAGAGCTAGCAGGTTGAAAGCGCTAAAACTAAAAGCTGCCGAATTTGCACTGAGAATACCCATAGAACTAGAGGTGAGGGAATTTAGTAAACAACATGTCGCAAATATCCTGACATATCTAAATACTGTGCCTGCAACTGCGAGTAAGAGCAAAAAGCAAACTGACCCTGCTCTCAAAACTGTGGCAGCATAATTAACAAAAGGAGAATAGAAAATGGATGTAGGAATAAATTATTTGGCAGTGCTGCTAGCGGCAGCTAGCAGTATGGTAGTAGGCTCGATTTGGTACGCAAAGCCAGTCATGGGCAAGCAGTGGCAAAAGCTCGCGCGAGTCACAGATAAAGATATGGAACAAGGTGTTGCCTACTCGCTAGGTATAACGGCCGTAGTCAGTTTGATAACAGCATATGTTCTAGCCCATGTTATTTATCTATCAAATAGCTACTTTCACAATAGTTTTTTGCAAGATAGTTTGACGACTGCTTTTTGGTTGTGGCTTGGTTTTACTGCCGCACGTATAATCACGCACGATGCATTTGAACATCGCAGAAAGAAACTTACGCTCATCACAATTTCGCATGAGCTAGTGACATTATTGGTTATGGGTCTGATCATTGGATTATTTGGGCGTCCTTAGTAAATATCTGCTAAAATAATGGTAACAATTATAGGGGAGTGCTGAATATGCGTCTAAATTTACCGTTTATCAAGAAAAAACCAAAGCTGAACGCATTGCAGCGATTCAGTCTGTATTTCTTTAAACGACCTCGCAAAACCGCGCTATTGTTCCTAGTAGTAGTTCTATTCGGTGTTGCTAGCTATACGACCTTGCTAAAGCGCGAAGGTTTCCCTAGTATTGAGACGCCCGTTGCATCGGGGCAGGGTACGTACATGGTTGGTGATCCGGCCAAGGTAGACGCTGATGTTGCAAAGCCCCTGAGTGATTACTTGCTAAAACAAGATGGAGTAAAATCTGTTACAACTAGTAGTCTAGATAACTTTTACACGGCATTTATATCGTACGAAGAAAAGGTAGATGCCAGCAATCGTAGCAGTGAGTTACAAAAACAGGTAAAAGACGCTAATATCTTGCCGGCAACTGCGACGCTCAAGATCGAAGCTTTGCAATTTGGCTTCACCATGCGCGGTGACGATATGGTGATTTCGTTTTATGCCAAGAACGATCAGGTTGGCAATGCCGAGTTAGTCGCAAAGGCAAAAGAAGCGGCAGCATTTATAGACGACCAAGACTTGGATTTGGTTAAAAAAACATCGATCATTGACCAGTATCAAACAGCTAAAAACCCTTTCACCGGGCAGGCGCAAACAACCCAACAGTCGTTTGAGAGGTATGGAGTCCGCAAAAGTGATGAAACAAACTATTACAATGCGGTCGTTATAGGTATCGACGCAGCCAAAGGTGCGGACAACTTGAAGCTCAACGCTCAGGTGCAAGCAGCGTTAGATAAACTCAACGACAAAGACAAATTTGACGGATACAAAGCCGTTATCAGCGCAAGCTACGCGCCGCAAATTAATCAACAAATTGACGAGCTACAGCGGGTGCTTCTAGAGGGGCTAATCGCCGTTTTGGTTGTCGGGTCATTAGTCATCGCTGTTCGCGCCTCGATCATCACTGTGATCTCAATGTTCACAGTCATCGCTATCACAAATGGCGTATTATACCTAACAGGTTACTCGCTAAATACAATTACATTGTTTGGTCTCATACTGGGTCTGTCACTAATCGTTGACGACACTATTATCATGGTAGAGGCTATTGACGCGCAGCGTCGTCGAAAGAAGAATCCAAGCGAAGTCATAGAGGCTGCGACCGGCAAGGTAGGTCAAGCTATGATTGCTGCTACATCTACTGCGGCCCTTAGTTTTGCACCACTATTGTTTGTTGGCGGAATACTAGGTAGTTTCATACAGGCTATACCGATAACAATTATCTCTGCGTTGGTCATTAGCCTGTTTGTTGCACTAGTATTTATACCACTGTTTGCGCGCTATATATTGCTGGGCAAGAATCAACTGGGCAAAAAAAGCCAACGTGATCTATCGGCCGGCTTTGAAGCGCGAATCGCCGAGTTCATAGCAAAGCCAATGCTGTGGGCCAAAGATTCAAAGAAAAAATTGGCTGGCGTTGGTATCGTCGCCGTGCTAATTGGCTTTGGTTTCATCGGGGCAGGTGGGTATCTATTCCAAAAGGTTACATTTAACATCTTTCCAGCATCGAAAGATTCAAACAAGGTTTCTGTAGTATTGAGCTTCCCAGCAGGCACGACTATACAACAGGCCGAACAGGTGACGGACAAAGCCGATGAGGTCATAGGGCAAAAACTAGGCAGTACGTTCGTGCGCTCTACCAACAGCGGTATGGCTGACAACAAAACCGCAACCTTGAATGTTGATCTGACGGACTACAACGACCGCGAAGCGACAGCTCCACAGCTAGTCGAAAAGCTCAAAACATCGTTCGAAGATTTCGATGGCGCAAAGGTTAGCGTTGGACAAGTTGATGCTGGTCCGCCAGCTTCGGACTTTGCAGCACAAATTGATACTAGCCAAAACCGTGTGGCATCAGAAAAGCTAGCTAACGATGTCGCAGCGTACCTAAAGGACGTCAAGCTAACACGTCCAGATGGCTCTATCGCCAAGATCGAGAGTGTAGCGGTCGCTAACACGAGTATATACACGCGAAAGGACAACAAGCCGTACATCGCTGTTACGGCTCAGTTTGTCGACGACGATACTACGACCTTAGTCACACTAGCTAAAGCCGCGGTAGAAAAAGAGTTTGATTCAGATAGGGTGGCTTCATACGATTTAGATGATGACACAATCAGCTACAACTTTGGCCAGGAAGATGAGAACCAAGACAGCTTTGCAACTATGGCAATAGCGTTCCCGATCTTGTTGTGTGTGATCTATGTACTGCTAGCATTCCAATTCAGGAGCTTCTTGCAGCCGCTTCTGATCTTTATGGCTATACCGTTTAGCCTGTTTGGCATCACTCTAGGTCTTTATGCAACCGACAATGCCTTTAGCTTCTTTGCAATGTTAGGCTTCTTTGCTCTAATCGGCTTGAGCCTAAAGAACACGATATTACTGACCGATGCGGCTAACCAAGCACGCAGGGATGGTATGGGAGCTGTTGATTCAGCTCATAGGGCTTTGGCCGAGCGTTTCCGTCCGCTAATTGCAACCAGCTTGACGGCCGTTGTATCACTGATCCCACTAGCTATCTCCAGCCCATTCTGGGAAGGTCTAGCGGTCGTACTGATATTTGGACTGCTATCGAGCACGTTCCTGGTTATCACAGTATTCCCATATTATTACCTTGGCGCCGAGTACATGCGATCAATATTTCGCCGACAGGTGACCAATCGTGTTCGTCGAGTATTTGCTAGATAAATAAAGACAATCTCGATAAAGGCTGTGCTCCTCTGGAAACGAGAGTCTTCGCTTTAGCTTTATCAAGCTTATCTTTGCAATATAAATAAAAACATTGCAATATATATCTAGTGTGCTACAATAGAGGTATAGCGAAATTCGCTGGATGAATACATAAGCCTAAAAATTCTTGTCATTCATCATTTTATTAATGAATGATCATAGAAAGGTATTCATGCAGAGAAACAACTCTTTTAGTGGCCGAACTTATCGTCCCAACAAAAACAACAACAGCCGTAAATTCGGAGGTCGCAAAGGCGGCTTTAACAAACGTGGACCAAAGAAACAGAACATCCACCCCAGTAAGTTTATCAACAAATCAGTAACAGTTGCCGAGGACGTACCATACGAATCAAAGCACCAGTTTAATGATTTTGCGCTAAATAAAGCTATCAAATACAACCTAGAACGCATTGGTTTTGACCAACCGACAGCTATTCAGGATCAAGCTATTCCGATAGCTCTTGAAGGTCATGATGTAATAGGCCTTGCAAACACCGGAACTGGTAAAACAGTTGCGTTCTTGCTGCCAATCTTGGAAAAACTATATGCTAATCGCGAAATCGCGTCAGTACTTATCATGGCTCCAACTAGGGAACTAGCGCAGCAAATCGACCAGGAATTCAAGAAATTCTCTGGTGGCATGAAGCTATATAGTGCCGTAGTTGTTGGTGGTGTAAACATCGACAAGCAAATACGAGAAATCAAGCGTGGTCCGCACGTTATCATCGGTACACCAGGTCGCTTAAAAGACCTGTTGAACCGTAAGGTTATGCGTCTTGGTAACATCAATACATTTGTACTAGATGAAGCTGACCGTATGCTAGACATGGGATTCTTGCCTGATATCAAAGCAATTGCATCTGAACTACCATCGCAACGTCAAACACTATGTTTTAGTGCAACTATGACACCTACGATCAATATGCTAGTCCAAGATTTCATGAAAAATCCTGAGACAGTTTCAGTACGTAGTAGCGTTACTAGCGACCACGTAGACCAAGACGTTATCGAAACTCGTGACAAAGTTCACAAACTAGAAGTCCTAAAGGATCTCTTGCAAAAAGAAGAGTTCGACAAAGTGCTGGTCTTTGGTGAAACAAAGTTTGGCGTGCAACGTCTTGCGACAGCGCTGACTGATCACGATATTCCATCAGAAGCTATTCACGGCAACAAGACCCAGGCTCAACGTCAGCGCGCTCTAAAGGCCTTCAAAGACGACAAGGTGCGCGTGCTTGTAGCTACTGATGTAGCCGCTAGGGGACTAGATATCTCCGACGTATCACACGTGATAAACTTTGACACACCTCAGACATATGACGACTACATACACCGAATTGGACGTACTGGCCGCGGTGGCAAATCAGGTAAAGCTCTGACATTTATTGACCGACGCTAATAAGCTATAATGTGGCTTATGAAAGTTACAAAATACCCTCAAAGTAAAAAAAAAAAAAAAAAAGAC
>JACPYF010000039.1 GCA_016196195.1 Candidatus Saccharimonadota bacterium
AGCAAGCGCAACCGAAAACTTATCCCGCGGCCCAGCCCGTTACACCGAAGCATCTCTGGTCAAAAAGCTCGAGGAAATGGGAATTGGCCGACCGAGCACCTATGCATCGACCATCGCAACTATCCAGAGCCGTGGCTATGTAGAGCGTGGTGATGTCGAAGGGATCGAGCGAAAAATCACTGTTTTCACATTGACTGACGGCAAAGTAGAGAAGACTGAACCAACTGTCGAGTACGGCAAAGACAGCAACAAGCTAGTTCCAACAGATACAGGCAACGTAGTAACGGATTTTTTGGTCAAACACTTTAGTGAGGTTATGGAATATGATTTCACCAAAGACGTCGAAGACCAGCTGGACGAAATCGCAGACGGCAACAAGCAACGAGTCGAAGTGCTGCAGAATTTTTACGGACCATTCCACAAACTAGTAGAGTCTAGTGCCGACATCTCTCGGGCTGATGCATCTCAGAGCCGTAGCCTGGGTAATGACCCGAAATCTGGCAAGCCGATCATCGCGCGCTATGGCCGCTATGGTGCTATGTTACAGCGTGGCATCGCTGGGGACGACGACAACAAGCCTGACTTTGCACCTATGCCAGCTGGTAAAAAGATTGACAGCGTCACTCTAGAGGAAGCCCTAGAGATGTTCAAGTTGCCACGATTGGTCGGTACTACCGAAGACGGCAAAGAGATCAAAGCCAACATCGGACGTTTCGGACCATATATAGTAGTCGACAAACTATTTGTGTCTATCAAACCACTAGATCCTCATACAATTACACTGGTAGAAGCTCGCAAATACTATAGCGAGAAGCTCAAAGCCGAGGCTGAAAAGAACATTGCTGACTTTGGAGACGGCATAAAAGTGCTAAAAGGCCGCTTCGGACCATACATCACAGACGGAACAAAGAACGCCAAGATACCAAAAGATGTGGAACCAAAGTCTATTACCCACGATCAAGCCAAAGAGCTACTGGCCAAAGCACCTGCCAAAAAGGGTGGACGCCGGCGGGTGATCAAAAAGAAGTCTTAGCCTTCTCAGGACAGAAAAAACATCCCTCGTAAATTGCCACGAAACCTTTAGCGCGAGAGTCTAATTTGTGCTATAATTTACTTAACACAGGGGTGAGGTGTGTCGTAAAGGGGTAGTAAAAAGGCAATTATAATGCTCAAAAGACTTGACTTTATGCAAAATGTGTTCTAATATAGTACTAAGAATATATAAAATATCTTATAAAATACGTAAAAGGAATAATACATGAGTGATACTGCCGAGGTGAATGTTACAACCCCTGACATCAAAGGGTCTGTTGATAGTGTCCTAAAAAGCATTGACCGCGAACGTGAACGTGAGATTATCGCTCGTCGTTTCGGTTTGTATGACCGCAAAGAAACTCTAGAGCAAATTGGTGAAATGCTCGGTATTACTCGTGAGCGTGTACGTCAGCTAGAGAAGGCTATCTTGATACGCCTAAAGATTGCTGCCGAAGACGGGCAAGCTGATGTTGCTAAGCTAGAAAAAGAATTTATAAAGCACCTATCAGAGATGGGTGGAGTTGCTCGCGTTAAAGATTTGAGCGAAAAGATCAAGCCTGAAGCCGACCAACGTGACCATGCTCACGTGGCATTTGTATCTACATTGGCACCAAACCTAGCCGTAGTTGACGAAAACGATGACTATTTCCAGTCTGTTGGTCTAAAAGAACACCACGACAACAAGAAAATCAAAGAAAACGTTGATACTGTCTACAAAGCGATAAAAGACCTAAAGGGCAAGCCAGTCACTATAGACGAGCTATTCGAACAGGTTAGTGGCTTTGAGCACCCTGCGAACGTACGTGCAGCAGCCAGCGTCAGCAAGCATATCGCAAACCTAAAGGACAAGTGGGGACTAGTAAAAAACCCACTGGTTAACCCAAAGAACATTCGTGACAAAATCTACGCTATTCTAGCTGAAAATGGCAAGCCTATGCACTTTAGCAAGGTTGCTGAATCTATAAAGAACAGTGACTTCAAACGACGTCACGTTACTCAGCAAGCTATTCACAACGAACTAATCAAAGACAGCCGTTTCGTACTAATCGGTCGTGGTATATACGCACTGAGCGAATGGGGTTACTCATCTGGTACAGTTGCCGACATCATCGCTGACATCCTACGCAAAGAAGGGCCTTTACACCGTGACGACATCGTACGCAAAGTACTAAAGAAGCGTCAGGTTAAAGAAACTACTATTCTATTGAACCTACAGGGTAAACCTCAGTTTAAACGCGTTGCCCGTGCAACCTACGGCCTAGCTGAAGATAAAAAATAAGCTTTATTCTTCGATAACAGGTCTGCGGGTAGTTGCGATTAGATCTGATTTAGAGGATAATAAGAGATAGATGTTGGGCTCAATTTTCGAATTTTTATTACAATGGTACATTTGGATGCCGATAGTGGGGGTTCTGCTGTATTTAGCCTGGCGCAATAACCAGAAGGCCGAGAATATACAGTCTGTTGACCCGGTACTATTGGTCCTAGAAATACCCCGTACAAACGACAAGCAAGAACTAGCTGCAGAACAGTTATTTGCTAGTTTGCACGGAATTTTGCGTGATCGCGTAGAGCTAAAGCAAAGTGGGGGAGTCCAGGAGCATATCAGCTTTGAGATGGCCTCCATCAACAAGATGATCCGTTTTTACGTTTGGACACCTAGACACCTGCAGAACTTTGTCGAAGGCCAAATATATGCACAGTACCCAACGGTGCAAATACATGAGGCTGACGAAGACTATACCCGTCGACACATTACTCATAGTGTAGTCAATACCGCAGAATTAACTCTGATTGATAACGAAGTATTGCCTATAAAGACCTTCACTAACTTTGAAGTTGACCCCCTGGCCGGTATAACCGCAACACTAGCCAAGCTAGAGGGCGATGACGAAGAACTATGGATACAAGTGTTGGCACGACCAATTGCTGACGATTGGCACCAACGAGCCAGTCGCTACATAGACCAGGTAAAAAAGGGTTCCGTAGTCAACCTAGGCAGTGGCGGAATGAGCCTTGTTAGCCAAATGCTTGGCATGCTATGGAAGCCGCCAGAAGGTGGCGCAGCAGGCGCAACTCGCGAAATTAGCGATCGCGAAAAAACTCGTATTGCCGAGATTGAAAAGAAGTCAGTCAAGCTGGGCTACCAGGTGAAAGTTCGTATTGCATACCTAGGGCATGACAACAATATCGCCCGACAGCGCATACAGGGGCTGGTCGGTACCTTCAAACAGTTTAATAGCACTAACCTAAATGGCTTCCGTATGGAAAAAAGCAGCTTCAAGCGTGAAGATATCGCCTCATACGTTGCCCGATATTTCACCGACAGCGGCTATATACTAAACATCGAAGAGTTGGCTAGTGTTTTCCACCTGCCTCACACCAACGTGGAGACCCCAAATATAGTCTGGGCTAGTACAAAGACCGCCGAACCGCCAGCCAAACTACCAATACTGACAGGTGACGACGTACACGATGAACAGATCAGCGCTTTTGGTGTGACAAACTTTCGCGGCATTAACTACCAATTCGGCTTGCAGCGATCAGATAGGGGAAGGCACATCTATATCATCGGTCAAACAGGGGCCGGAAAATCAGGCCTGTTAGAGCTATTTGCCCTCAGTGATGTTTATCACAACCAAGGATACGCCATTATTGACCCTCACGGCGACTTTGCCGTCAACAACCTACGTTTTATACCCGCACACCGTATGAAAGACGTAGTGTACTTTAATCCGGCTGACACGGCCTTTCCGCTAGGCTTTAACCCTATGGAAGTCAACGACCCGTCAATGAAGAGTAATACTAGCAGTGAGATCATCGGCGTGCTCAAGCGTATGTTCGGTGACAGCTGGGGTCCGCGTCTGGAATATATATTGCGTTATACAATCTTGGCACTATTAGATTACCCAGAGAGCACCATGCTAGACATCACACGTATGCTGACCGACAAAAAGTTCCGTAAAAAAGTATTAGACAAGTGTGAAGATACGGTGGTACAAAACTTTTGGAACGTCGAATTTGCCAGCTGGAATGACAAGTTTGCCTCGGAAGCCGTAGCGCCAGTGCTAAACAAGGTCGGAGCCTTTACCGCCAACCCAATCATCCGAAATATCATCGGTCAACCAAAGAGTACCTTCGACATACGTGAGCTGATGGACGAGGGCAAAATCTTGATCGTTAACTTGTCTAAAGGTCTGATTGGCGAAGACAACGCTGCAATTCTGGGATCGTTCCTTGTAACAAAGATCCAGCTAGCCGCCATGAGCCGAAGCGATATACCGAACATAGAAGACCGTCGACCGTTCTATCTGTACGTAGACGAGTTCCAAAACTTCGCTACCGACAGTTTTGCCACTATTCTGTCCGAAGCCCGTAAGTACGGTCTAAACCTAACTGTGGCCAACCAATACGTCTCACAGATGGACGACACCGTGCGCGATGCGGTATTCGGTAACGTTGGTACTATGATATCTTTCCGTGTGTCTGCTGACGATGCACCTTTGCTGTCAAAGTCTTTTGAGCCTCAGTTTATGCCAGAAGACCTCATACAAATGGCCAATCGTAACTTTGTGATCAACATGGTCATCAGGGGAGAGAAGGCCCCCGCCTTTAGCGCTAGGACTCTGGGCTTGCCGCCAGTACAGGCTGATAATTCCCCACAAATAGTTGCATTGTCTCGAAGATCATTCAGCCGCGACCGCGAAGAGGTCGAACTTGAAATACAAACCTTGCTAGAGAAGGCGACACCTCAACAGACACCTCAGCCAGCCAAAAACTGGGTCACAGGTACTATGTCTAACAATCAGAAACCACAAGACGGCTCAGAGCCAAAAAAACGTAGTCGAACCCGTAGTCGCAAGAAAAAATCTACGACCGATACAAATGTTGTAAAAAATGCACCCACTGAAAACAAGCCAGAAGAGTCGAGCAGTAACGATTCTGCAAAACAAGAATCTTAGACTAAACGCCATAGATCCCGGGTCAAAAAGTTTTTGAAATAATAAATATTTTTTGATATTGATAAAAAATAGTAAATGTATTGTAAATACCAAAATACAGATAAAAGAGCGGGCCTAATAAAACGTAGTGGCGCATGCATTAACAAGGCATATATACGCAAAAACTAGTGTTAATTGTATGAATAAGTTGAGTAGTAATGCAACTTATTTCTATATACATAATGTCGCACAATATATCTTTTACGACACTATTCCTATATTAACTATTTAGCAGCAGTGTGATGGTAGTGTAGTCATCTTTACGTCTAACAATACTTTTTATACTTTTATTTGCACTATAGCTGCACTGCTAGCGCAGCCAAGGCCCTTCGTACCGCTACTCTCGAGAGTGCTTTTCAAGAGCCCGGTACGTCGCATTTACTAGGCCTTGCTTTTTCCACAGTTCGTATTTTAATATACTTTTCACGGTTATCCACATTTGATTTTTTGCACTTTTCATTTGCTAAGCTTTATTTTCTCACTGTCCCCTCTACTCTGTCCTATCTATATTATTTGACTTTTTATTGAACAATCATTTTAATATATTTTTTACACTTTGAGAGTGTATATTTTCTATATATAGAACAAAATTAGAACATAGGGAAGAGTGGTACGAAGTGTGCTATTTTATCATTTGTAGAAAGCTCGTCCGCTGACACGAACATCAATATAACTTGGTGTTATATTCTTTTGATCTAGATAACCTACTACCCTTTTGATATCCTCTACCGTCGCAGCTGGGTCTCTATCGATATGGGTCTTTATATAGTATGGCCTGCCCTTGATCTTTATATCTATCTCTCTAGCCGTATTTTTAGGTAGCGAGGCTTCTGTAACTGTACCGAGACCAGAGCTGTTAGTTAGCGCAACCAAACGTCCTAGGAATCGCAAGAAACGCTCTGAAACCACAGCATTGCTATCGCCTTCATCAGCTTTTGCACCACTGTTATCGGTTATTACCACCCCGGGCTTGGCAAAGTAGTTGTTTGCGAAACTCACGCCCTGCTCATCAACAAAGGATTGGCTAGCCCCGGTTTTCCAGCCAGCGATTGGTTGGCGTAGAGTTAACTTAAAATCAGTATTATTTGAGCTACCACCATTTACTTGCACGTTTTGTACTTCGGGCAACGTATCGGCTACAAATTGGGTTAATCTCTCTTGATTTATTGCAAAGCGAAACCTTTCTGCTGGGCGAGAACCCATATACTTGGCTATTGCCTCTTTGTATAGGCTAGAGTCTGGCTGGCTGGTGGTTGCTGGTGTGTATGTAACCTCACCGACAGCCACTGTATATTGACTAGCCAGGTACCATATACTAAAAATAACTGCGGTTATTGTAGCGAGACCTGTCAGAATCAATTTGCGCAGCTTCGCTTGTTGCTGTTTTTTTAATCTATCCGAGCTTAGCTCTGGGCGTTTTTGTTTGGTAGTCTTTACGTTCGATGAAGTGCTCCCCTGCATAGTCCTGCTACGACGGAAACTCGTATCATCTTGACCCTCCATCAGCTGAGGCTTTCGCTCCTCCGCTTTTTTACGTCGTCTAAGAGCCATCGCCCGCTGCTTTCATGATTAGCTTTGCCACGTCATCAGCTGCATTGAGCCTGGTGAAATGGCGTAACGACCTACCCAGGCTATTTCTTTTTTCATCATGTTCTAACAAATCTAGTATTTGCTCTAGTAGCAACCTTGGGTTAGATGTAAACTTCGTTTCATCTGCAACCTCAACTGCACCTTTACCCGTATAGACTTTGGCATTTTTGATCTGATGACCACCAACAAGTTGTGGGTTTGGAACCAATATAACATTCGCACCAACAGCTGCTAATTCAGCCAAGGTACTGGCTCCTGCCCGTGAAATCACAACATCTGCTGCACCTACCAAATCAGCGAAATTATCGCTGACAAAACTAATCAATTTGTAACTACTTGTTTTTGGAACCTTGTCCTTTAGTTCATCGTACTGCCTTGCGCCTGACAAATGCACGATCGACGTATGCTTAATGAGCTCCGGCGCAATCGCAACCAAGGCATCGTTGATCCTTTTTGCACCCAGACCACCTCCCGTGACAACTAACATTGGCTTGTCCGTCTCAAATCCCAAGTGTGACTTTATCTTGTCAGCTTCTGCTTTGCTTAGCGGCCTTAAACTAGACTTTACTGGTATTCCTACATAACTTGACTTTTGCTTTGGGTAGCTATAATACTCTAGCGGCATACCGGTAGCGATGTATGTTGCCAGAGGTGAAACCAGCCTGTTAGCTAAACCAGCGTGTGCATCCGAATCATGAATAACAAACGGAATTCGCAACAAAAACGCGGCATAACCAACTGGTAAGCATACAAAACCTCCCTTTAGAAAGATCACATCAGGCCTCCAAATTATAAGCTTTACAAAGCTTTGCAAAAAACCTAGTATAACCAAAAATATATCAAAAATATTGTGCAGATTTGTCGGGACGTCGATTAGTTTTTGCACCAGCGTACTACCGTGATAACGTCGCAGCTTACCAGCAAATATAGCCGATACATGCACACTCGTATCAGCCTCTTTGATTAGTGATGCGGCTTGCTTGCGATAACCGCGGTCACTCCAAAATCTAATCTCTGATTGAGCGTGATTTGCGACGAGTTGGTTGATAACCGCCACTACTGGTGTAACGTGGCCCCCGGAGCCACCGCCCACTGTCAGAATTTTGGTTTTCGTTGCTTTCATTATTATCCCTTATTTTACCATGAACAGTATACCTAGATATATGGAATACCAAGCCTAGCGCCAACATGATGAACATTAGACTAGTTCCACCAAAACTAAGCAGTGGCAATGTTATGCCTGTTAGGGGTACGACTCCGACCATTGCACTGATGTTTAGCAAGCTATGAGTCGCAAGCCAGCCAAAGGCACCTGCGACTATTAGGCGCAAATTCACATCCTCTATCCTATCCATTATCCTCAAAAGTCGTAGTAATAATGACACCAATATTACTAAGATTACTATCAATCCAATGAAACCAAAGGACTCACCCATTATTGCAAAGATCGAGTCGTTTGGCGCCTCCGGTAAATAGCCAAATGATTGAACATTCTTGCCAAGTCCCAGGCCGAACAATCCACCCGTACCGAGGGCTATCTTGGCCTGCGTTATATGATATGCCGCTCCCCCACTATCTGCGTTGTCACCCAAAAAAGTGACTATTCTAGCAATACGGTGTGGTGCGATGATAATAAACAATGCGCCCGCCGCCAGCATAGAACCGAGCACCACCGCACCCATACGCTTATTGATACCTGCTACATACAGCATAGAGCCAACAATACCCAGCAAGGCCAGTCCTGTACCCATATCTTTTTGCAAACCAATAATAAAAAGTATCGATACTCCTACCAATATGCCAATTGGCACCAATGTTTCACTCAAATCATTTAGCTTTCCCTGTTGAATGCGCTTTGCTAAAAAACCAGCCGTATATATCAGCAGACCAAACTTTACGAGCTCCGCTGGTTGGAAATTTATGATACCAAAGTCAAACCAGCGACAAGCGTCATTGGTACATAGCACTAGTGGTGTGCCGGGTAACATACCCAAAATAGCCAGCAGTATACAGGCAGCCAATGAAAAAATCAGTATCTTGCTGGCATATTTTTGCCACAGCTTTAGCGGCACATTAGCAGCTGCAATAAACGCCGAAATACCGACTACCAGATACAAGAACTGACGCTGCATAAAGTGCGCCTGGTCCAGTGATGCGCCCGTTTCATTGATGATTTGCGTCCTGGCCGGACTAATAGCATATAGTACTATCAGTCCCAGTAGCAGTAGCAATCCGATGAAAATAACCATCGGATAATCCGGTCGATGCCTACGTACAAAACCTTTTGCGGCGTTTATACGCTCCATTAGCCAATACTTCCGCCCGCTAGTGCCACCAGCAGCCCTATAAAGCCCATGACCTGAGCAATCACCCAGAAACGCATTGTTACCTTTGTCTCGGGCCAACCTATAGCTTCAAAATGATGATGGATCGGTGCAGAAATAAAGATTTTGCGGTGAAAAACTTTTTTGCTGAATATCTGTATCAAGCTAGATCCTGCTTCGACAACAAACAGCAGTCCGATTACTGGCAGCAGGAATAGCGTGTTTGTTAACATCGCTACAACTCCCAGACTAGTCCCCAGGGCAAACGAGCCTACGTCTCCCATAAAAAACCGTGCCGGATGTATATTGAACCAAATATAGCTCAACAATGCGCCAACTACAGTGAAGCAAAAACCAGCGATGCCGAAATTTCCTTGTAGTAAGGCTATGATACCGAATATGCCAAAGGCTATAGCGCTAAGACCACCAGCCAGACCATCGAGCCCGTCGCTAATATTGACTGCGTTGCCTGTGGCAATCACAGCAAACATAAACAGCGGGATGATCAACCAACCTAGCTCCCATGGCTGGGCTATAAACGGCACGTGTATGCTGGTATAACCGAGCTTGTAGTAAAAGAACCAGGCACCAGCAGCGGCTACTAGGCTAATCAGCAGGAACTTTATAGGCGCCCTCAACCCCTTCACTCCCCCGCCAAGCCCGCGTAGGTTGATAACATCGTCCAGCAATCCTACTGCTGCTCCGCCCGCCAGCGCTGCCAGTGGCAACCATGTTTGTTGACGGTCTAGATTGAACAATAACGTAATCACTGATATCGCTATAACAGCAATCAATCCCGCCATTGTTGGAATATTTCGTTTAAACTTATGGGCGTGCAGTTTGGTAAAAACTTCTAACTTTTCACCCGTGGTTGTTTCGGTACGTTGCACCTTCCAGAACCTGTAACGATAAGCCATAAAGGTGTAAAAAGGTGTCAAAAACATCGCTAGCGAGAATGCCCCCACGCTGAGAGCAAATGCTTTGGTTAGATGAGTAGTGAGCTGCGTTATTGTTATGACGTCCATGTTTCCCTTTCTGTTTAATTCGGTGCAATTTTCATATAGTCCAAAAGCCAGTTTGATACATCACCAAATATTGGTCCGGCTGCGGTAGTACCAGCGTAGCCGGCAGCCTTGCTGTCTTTAACCTGTACCATTATGACATACTGTGGAGTTTGATTTCCCCCAAAGCCCAGGTAGCTACCGATAGAGTTAGCATTGGTATACTCCCCTGTTTTTGGATCGATGACCTGTGATGTTCCGGTTTTTCCACCGACGACATAACCCGCTCTGTCTTTGCCGCCTAGGGCACCTAGTTGACGGCCCTTAACTATCAAATCACGCAGTGAAGCCGAAGTACTTTGGCTTAGAACTCCGCTCTTCAACACCTTTACCTTTGAACCTTTTACGTTTGTACCATTACTAGTAGTTCCAGCAACAACGGTTGGCTTGTAATAAGTTCCACCATTTATCGCGCTAGAAAAAGCTGCTGCAGTTTGCATCATAGTCAGGTCCATACCCTGACCAAAAGCCATGTTAGCATATCGTACATTGTTACCCTGCTCGTCAGTCGGCGGAATGACTGTACCGGCAGATTCACCCGCCTGCTCCACCCCAGTCTTTTCACCAAACCTAAAGTGGTTGTGATAATAATCATAAAGCTTGGTTCGAGCAGCCATATTAACTTTGCCGCCGCCCATTTGCTGCAGTATGAAAACAACACCCGTGTTCAATGAGTAATGCAAAACATCAGTCATGGTGGCGTTAGCGTTTACTGGGTCTTCTTCGACATTGCTGATTTTTCTGTCATCTACCTGTACATAGCCTCTGTTATTAAAGGTCGTTCCGGTGTTTACAGCGCCAGTGTCTAGCCCAACACCCATAGTCATAGTTTTCATAACCGAACCAACCTCATATGGTGCCGAAACAATATCGTTCTGAAAAACTCCATAGTCGGTTACCTTGTTATATTTTGATGGATCATATGTTGGATAATTAGCCATGGCCAATATCTGACCATTGTTTGGGTTCATTACCACTACGCTGCCCTTTGATGCGCGAACATTGTCCAGTCCCTTCTTGAGCGCTGATTCTGCGTACGATTGTATATTTCTATCAACAGTCAAAACTATATTGTCACCATCACGCGCCGGTATGCTGACGTCGTCATTGCTAACGGTCAGTGGAATACGACGAACGTCGGTTACCGCCTGCAATTTGCCGTCTACGCCCTTCAATCGCTTGTTTAAGGCTCCTTCAACGCCGTATAGCCCAGTTCCGTCATTATCGACATATCCTAGCAACTGAGACGCTAGATTGCCTTCTGGGTATACCCTCTGGTCTGTAGCAGTCATCCCAACACCAGGTACATCTTCTTTTTTCAACATTTCTGCCTGAGCATTGCTCAGCTGTCTGGCTAAAACGACATATCGAGATTGTTTGTTGTCTAGGCCATCCTTGAAACCCTCGACAACATTTCCACCTGCAATACGGTTGATTGTAGAGATCAACTTTGTTTTGTCACCAACCTGCTGAGGATCAGCGTAGGCCGTATAAACAGGCTGATTGAGAACCAGTGGAACAATACTACCACTGTCGCGAGCGTATATTTGCCCACGCTTGGCTGGCAAAACAAACTTTGCCACTTGTTCTTCGTAGGCCTGTTTTTTATAGTATTCATGTCGGATGATCTGAATATAAAATAGATTCAACACGATAATAACCACAAATCCGATCATGATTGTGGCTAATATCTCCGATTTACGAAACCTAGAAAAATCAATATTTAATTTCATATTACAAGTGTACTAGATATCAGTGAATATAGTCGGTACTAGCAGGCGCAGTCAGCTTTGCGGCAACTTCACTAGATTGGATTTTCTGTAGTGATTTCAGACGAGCGCTCTCGACTTGTAGTTCACTTTTTTTAGCGACCAATTCGGTTTTTTGTGAATTCAACTGCTCGATAGTGTAGCCATAACCGCTAGTTTTTGTAACCTGGGTTAGATATATAAGGCCTAGCAAAGCTACCATCATTGCAACTAGTACTGTGTGTGACACTGGCCCTAGTCGAGTTGAATGCTCAAAAGCTACTGTGTTTTGATTGCGACGCCATGCGTTTTCGCGACGTGATATAAAAGTGTTGTTATGACGATCTGACATGTGGTGGTTTTTCTTTTTTTATTTTTGTTTTGTCTTGCGGTGGTAGGGCCAGCGTACCAGCCCTACCCTTTTTGCTACAGTTTACCGTGATTAAACTCGGTGAACTGTGATTTTGACCGCGCGAGGTGATTTGTTTGTTACTTTGACTTTCATCTCGTGTAGTCCTTTCTGTTTTTTATTTTTACTGCGCCACGTAGCTTTGCGCTGCGTGCCCGCGGGTTGTGAACATCGGTGGTGGAACCTTCTATCGGCCGCTTGGTAATAGGTTCGAGTTCTGCTTCTAGTCCCATTTCTTTCTCGGACTTTATATATTGCTTGACCAAACGGTCCTCTAGGCTGTGAAAGCTAATGATTGCTACTCGCCCGCCAGGTTTTAATAAATCTGGCAGCAAAGGCAACATTTGCTCTATTTGGCCTAGCTCATCATTGGTTGCAATGCGAAGCGCCTGAAAAGTGCGCGTAGCTGGATGTATTCTACCCTTGCTACGTATGTTTTGTCTGATGATATCGCCCAGCTCACTAGTACTGTGGATTGGCCGATTATCTACAATCGCTTTTGCGATTTTCCTAGCATTAAAAGGTTTTTCTTCGCCGTACTGCCTAATAATCTTTATCAGTTCATCCTGACTCAGATTATTGACTAGCTCAGCTGCTGTAGTCTCCTGTCCCGGGTCCATTCTCATGTCGATTGGAGCGTCCGAACGGAAGCTAAAGCCCCTTTCTGCCTGGTCAAACTGTGGTGACGAAACACCCAGATCTACAAGAACCATGTCGAATGCTTGTCTTTGTTCGACAAGCTGCCTAGCTGCATTAGCGAAGTCTTGATGAATCAACTTTGCGTCCTTTAGGTCTAAACCCTTCAGATGCTCTATTGCATTTTCATCGCGATCGACTAATGTCGCCGGACCGCCAGTAATATTTAAAACTGCGCCTGCATGGCCGCCGTAACCTGCCGTTAGGTCGAGATAGCTCTCGCCCGCTGTAGGTTCTAGCAACTGCAAGACGTCGTCTAGCATTACTGGTATATGGAGTTGTTGTGGTGGATATTCTTTGCTCATATTTTTGTTTTCGAGGTCACCTAACCGACAGTTAGCCTTTTTGTTTTTGCGTTGTTTTTGTTTTTGTTTAGTCAACTGACAAGTATATATGATGATTGTAAAACAACCGACAATTACTTACCAGCTAGAGAGACTTTGTGTGAGGTGGAGTTTTTTTTGGGAGGTGTGTGTTCATAAAGAACGAGGTTCTGATTTTATAGTGGCTGCCTTTGTTCCACTTGCTAACTGTCAGATAGCTGACCTCGGAGTTTGGTATTCTCCGAATAAATGCTTAATTGTTAATGTGCCAACAATCTAAAGTAGCTGCCCACTCGTACCGCTTCAACATTCTTTTTGATGTTGGCATACTCGAGTTGTGCTTGTTTTAGCGTTACTCTACCCTGTTTCTGGTCCAATTCAGCCTCTGTTTTGCCTGTACGAAATCGTACGCTAATATCAGCGATCTTCTCATCTAGAAGGCTACCTTCTAGCTCAGGCTCTATTTTTTGTTCCCAGACGCTCCGCGGATACAAATGCAGATAATCACCAAAGCCTTTGGTGATCACGACGCCACTAGTAAACTCTTCTCGAAGCTCAACCGGTATGGTTAACCGATTTTTGTCGTCGAGTTTACGTGTGAAATAGTCTACTTTTGCCATGGGAGTTTTGTGTGGTGGTTTAAGTTACTGTGGTTTTTGTTTTTTGGCACTTTATTGTGCTTGTTTACCCACTAGCACCAGTCTACTCCCCACCATGACCCACTGCAATACCCAAAATACCCATTTATATAAACAGTGGTGGTAGTTTTCCACAATATTGTGGATAAACGCTTATGTTTACAGAGGTGAAATCAAATAATATATATTAGCCATCTAATCTATTTTTACAACGATTAGATTACCTTATCGAACGATAGCTTGTGCTAGTGACAACGCGTAGTCGCTGTGCACCTGGGTAAGGATCCACAAAATCAACACAGCTGCGTTCACTAATAGTGAAACAATCAGTATTGAGTTTTTGAAATCTTCAAAGGTATATGGCACGCTAGCAAAGATCTGCCCTTCGTGGCTGCCTACTGCAAATGCTTTACTTGTCTTTTTTGTAACTTTTTGTGTTTTTGATTTCATAATATGTTCATATTAGCATAAACATTATAAATTGTCAATAATGCTATACTGTTAACACTAATTATGATTGGCATTTCCTTCCGTATTCTGTGGCGAGTCTTGATACTGCTCCTAGGCGTAGCTCTGGCTTTTGGCGTCATCGACACAGCCTATCCATTCTTGCACCAATATTTGCCTATCTGGATAGTTTTCTTGATCCTGTATATAGCACTGGCCTACGTCGGCATACCAGCGTTGATACGTTTGTGGCGCATGGTTATCAAGCCAGACCACCTGCCTGTTTACGTAACCACGCGTGACGGCTGGGCATCTGACCCGGTGAACATTGCAATTGTTTGTAAATCCGAGGCTCACTTGATCAAGCACATGGAAAAAGCCGGATGGTCTGTGGCTGAAAAGGGCTTTATGAAGAATATGCGAATGGCAATTGCTATGCTGTTCAAAGACCATTATCCCGGCGCACCCATGAGCCGACTTTTTCTGTTTGGTCGCTCGCAGGACTTAGGATTTCAACTACAAGATGGCGACTCGCCTTCACCGAGGCATCGCCACCATGTGCGCTTTTGGAAGATCAAGCGACCAAAGGAAAAAGACGAGCACCACGATTTTTGGCACAATTTAATGCGCATTTTCCGTGGCCAAAAATCTGAGGTCTGGATAGGCGCAGCAACCCATGACGTATCGTTTATTGCACTACGGATGCGCAACTTTCAGCTAACCCACCAAATAGAT
>JACPYF010000041.1 GCA_016196195.1 Candidatus Saccharimonadota bacterium
GATCATATACCTTGCGATGATTACATTTTGATTGGGCACTTCGTTATCATGTCTTATGCGATTTTAAAACATCAGTTGCTCGACATCGAAGTCATCATCAAGAAGACCCTGGTTTTTGCGGGGCTTTTTGCGATGGTGATCGGCGTGGTTTCAGCGGTCACAACAATTATCCAGGCAATACTCGTGAAATTTATAGCGGTTCCGCAAACTATTTCTATGACGGTGAGCATTTTGATCGCGATGACGCTTTACGACCCCACCCGTAAATTTCTTGTGAATGTTACCGACAAATACCTTTTCCAAAAAAAAGAAAGCTTCGGGGTCATTCTTAACCGTTTGTCTCAGGAAATCGTGACGATCCTGGACATCAGCGAAGTTGCAAAAACAATATTAAAAAATTTGGAGCAGACTATTCGTCTGGAATCGGGCGCCCTATTCATAAAAAATGAAAAAGGTTCCGAGTACGAAATCTTTGACTCTTTCGGACTGCAGGATACAAAACAAAAAATTGACAAAAATGACGCTTTGGTCAAATACCTTTTGACGGAGCGAAGGCTTGTCAACCTTGAAAACGCTAATGTGCTCAAAACAATCCCCTTCCAAATCCACGATACCCTGAAAATTTTGAAAACTCATGAATGCCTGCCATTAATCATACTGGATGACTTAATTGGATTTTTGATTTTGGGCAAAAAAAAATCGGACCAGGATTTTTCGCAGGATGAGATTGATTATTTTCCGACCTTGGCCAGTCAGATTGCTTTGGCCCTGCGCAACGCCCGAGCAGTCGCCATCGAAAAAAGAACACAACTTGAGCTTGCCCAACAATCAAAATTAGCGGCCTTAGGCACTCTCACCGCGGGCATCGGGCATGAAATTAATAATCCCCTAAATAATATCAGCGGTGTTCTCGGGATGCTTCTGTTTAATCTCAAAGCAGGAGCTTATGACCCTATGGGTAAAGAAGAACTGGTGAAAGAAATTAAGGAAGTGACGCAAAAGGCCATGGAAAATGTACACCGTACTTCAGACGTGATTAAAAGGCTATCCATGTTTTCTAAAAAACCCAAGGATTTCAAGACGGAAGAAGTAAATCTTGAAGAGGCCATCGAAGAAGCGCTGAAAAATGTAAAAAACCAATTGGAAAATAACAATATTATGGTTAAGAAACAGTACTGGAAAAACCCGCTTGTCGTTTTGGCGGATTTCGGCTCCATTGTTCAATCCCTCGTTGCCATTTTTATCAATGCCGTCCACGCCATGGGGACAAGCGGCATGCTTACGGTGAGTACAGCCATTCGTGAGAATAAAGTTGATCTCATGATTAAAGATACCGGGTCGGGGATATCCAAAGAAATTCAGGACAAAATCTTCGACCCCTTTTTTACCACGAAAGACACGTCCAGGAATCCGGATGAAAAGGCCACGACAGGCTCAGGGCTTGGCCTTTATGTGGTAAGGTTATTGATGAATATGTGCGGCGGCGATATTAAGGTAGAAAGCGAAGTCGGCAAAGGCACGGCGTTTATCCTGTCTTTTCCGATCCACAAGAAGTAAGGGAAGGAGGGCTTCGGTGTACGAAGATGACGGCAAAAAATATTATTCGATTGTGATGATTGAGCCAGATGAAGAACTGACGGCAGAATTAGCTGACTTTTTCAAAAATCTGCCCAGCATCAAATTTATTGCAATGCGAAATTTAGCCGGCGGATTAGCTATGACGGACTGCCGCAAGGCTGATCTTATTATTACGGAATTGGAATTTACGGGATTAGACAACGTAAAAGACCAGTTGGCAAATCAAGGCTGGGC
>JACPYF010000004.1 GCA_016196195.1 Candidatus Saccharimonadota bacterium
CTCTTCGGTGGAAGGGCTTCGGCCCTTCTGCCGAAGGTAGTTTCATAAATGTGTATTTATGCTGATGAGTCCAAAAGGACGAAAACTACATGGTGGGTAATTTGCCTGTGTTTTATTGACAAAAATAAAAAGTGGGTAGATAATTAAAGTGTCTAAAAGAGGAGGACATAATGGCTCAAAAAGAAGTAACCGGTTATGTAGGTTGGGTGTACTTTGCAGGAATATTAATGATAATTGCAGGAATTTTTCAAGCAATCGCAGGTTTAACTGCGCTTTTGAATGACAAGTTCTACGCACTTGTGAACGAATCACTATTAATAGTGGACGTCACAACTTGGGGCTGGCTCCACCTACTACTAGGTCTATTGATCTTTGCAGCTGGTATGGCAGTACTAAGTGGCCATGTATGGGGACGTGTCGTCGCTATCATTTTGGCGGTACTTAGTATCAGCGCGCAGTTCGCGTTTGTGGGTGCCTACCCGTTCTGGTCACTATTGATCATCGTAGCTGACATCACAATCATTTACGCATTGATCGTACATGGCGACGAAGTAAACGCATAGTACAAAATATACAAAAAGCAGCAAAGTCACGAGCACATTAGTGCTCGTGCTTGCGTTTTAGGCCAATGCGAGTCTACAATAAAAAGTAACAATTAAATGCGAGGAACCTTATGCGAGGAAAATATTTATATAAATTTGTAATAGTACTGCTGTTTGCAGTGGGACTAATCAGCTTTTCGCCAAGCGCCCTAGCGTATGGTGACTCGGACAATATTCCGAGTTCTGTCGAAAGTGCATCACCAAATGCCGGTGACAACAACTACGACAGCATACCTGACAAAAAACAAAGCGATGTCGCTACAACTACCAACCCTAATGACACAGAAGCTCCTGATTCTTATGTAAGCCTAGAGATAACTAGCCCAGAGGAAGGTTCAAACTGGCAAATCGATGAATTCAATCCTGTCGACCCAGCTACCCTGCCTTCACAACCAGATGGCACAGTATTTCCAGTGGGTATGTTTGACGTCAAGCTGTCGTGCAAACAAAGTTGCTGGCAAAATGAAGTCTCCCGAGTCAACGAGCTTGATTCTGTCGACGCAGTTGCAACCGGTGACACTGTACATCTAAAGTTGATCTTTGATCGCGTGCTCGACACTAGCAAGTGGACTACACAAAAATATGACCCAGCAACCGACACATACTATGACTACAGTCCATATGTCACAATCTCGACACAACTATACGGTTCAACCCTAAGAACAGTTTTAGAGTGGGACGTTGTTGATGGTGGCCTAGGTGATGCAGACGGAGTAGTTAACTGCCAAATCAGTGACCCGATCGGACCAACTGTTCCTATCGCAACAACTACAACGGCATTGATCGTTCCAGCAGCAAAGACGACTGTTAGTGGGCCGACCCTGGCCAACACGGGGCTAGGCACAAACATATTGATTTCAATCGCAGTTCTATTGATCGCAGCAGCAGTGGTAATCTTCCCAAAGCGCGCACAGCAATAAGGCATACTAAATGGTCAGTAATCGATCAAGGGCAATCGTAGCAATCATATTTCTAGTAGGCGGCATATATGTCGCCTACTTGACTTTGTTTGCACCTCAGCACGAGATCAACGCTACATCAGCCAGTCAAGCACTATATGTAAAGAGCCAGGCGCCAAAAGTCAGTGATCAAGATAGGCTGATCATTCCTAAAATTTCTGTAAATGCTCCGATCAATCCCGGTGGAGTTGCAACGCTGGAAAATGGAGCTATTTGGCATAGACAGCCACAAAATGGCGACCCAGCCAGCGGCGGCAACTTCGTGCTAGCCGGTCATCGCTATCAATTTGCCACTACGCCCGATCACGCTATTAAAAACTCAGTTTTGTACGACCTAGACAAGATGAAACTTGGCGATCGAATATTGGTCGACTGGCACAAAAACCGCTACACTTACAAAGTAACAAAGATCTACAGCGTCAAACCAAATGCAATCGAGATCGAAGAGCGCTCAACCAAACCAAAAATGACGCTATACACATGTACTCTGGCCGGCAGCACAGACGGTCGTATAGTTATTGAAGCAAAATTATAGCCAGTCTTTGCTATAATGTATTTAACATGATTTTCATAGCTCGTGGGGTAAATGGGTGAGACGAAAGTACGAATTGATAATTTCTGCCGTACTAGCGCTTGTAGTTATTTTGGCTGCCCTGCTGTATTTTTCAAACGCAAATATTGACGTTTTGAACCCCCAGGGATTTATAGCCGACAAGCAACGGGACTTGATAGTGATATCGGTCTTGTTAATGCTGATAGTCATAATACCGGTTTATATAATGCTTTTTACATTTGGTTGGAAATACCGCGCCACTAATAAAAAGGCTAAGTACACTCCAAATGCAGACAGCAGCGTACTAGCCGAAACAATATGGTGGGTAGTTCCAATAATAATCATCTCTATACTGAGTGTTATGATCTGGACAAGTAGCCACGATCTCGACCCGTCTCGTCCGCTGAGCTCTGACAAAAAACCAATCAATATTCAGGTAGTCGCTCTGCAATGGAAGTGGTTATTTATATATCCAGATCAAAAAATAGCAACTGTAAACTATGTTCGCTTTCCAGAAAAAACGCCAATCAAATTTGATATCACTTCGGACGCACCCATGAATTCATTTTGGATTCCGAGCCTGGGCGGTCAAATATATGCTATGTCCGGTATGAGCACTCAGCTAAACTTGATTGCAAGCCAGACCGGTAGCTACCGAGGTTCATCAGCAAACATCAGCGGCAAGGGGTTTTCAGGAATGAAATTTACAGCCAGGTCTACTGCCCAATCTGACTTTGATAGCTGGACCAAAAGAGTCAAGAGTACCGGCAAACCGCTCAGCGATGGCACCTACAGAGCCCTGGCTCAACCCAGCAAAAACGACCCGGTCTCGTACTATCGATTAGCTGATAATAATCTATATGATAAAGTAATACTAAAATATGTAGCACCGCCAAGCGGCATGGAAGGTATGGATCACTAGATGTTCGGAAGATTGACAGTCGAGGCTTTGATACACGATCCAATTGTGACCGGCGCCCAGGTGACTATGGTCTTAGGAGCGCTCTTTGTTATCGGCCTGCTGTTTTATACAAAACGCTGGAAATGGCTCTGGAAAGAATGGCTGACTAGCCTAGACCCAAAGAAGATTGGGGTGATGTACATAATAGTAGCACTGATAATGCTAATACGTGGTTTTGCCGACGCAGGTATGATGCGCTTGCAGCAAGCATTGGCGGCGGGCGATGCTCACGGCTTTTTGACATCCGATCACTTCCAGCAAATCTTTACTGCACACGGAACTATAATGATATTTTTTGTTGCTATGGGGTTGATGTTCGGCCTCATCAACCTAGTCATACCCCTGCAAATAGGGTCACGTGATGTAGCATTTCCATTCTTGAACTCTGTTAGCTTTTGGCTGTTTGTAGCCGGAATGATTTTGGTGAATTTGTCACTGGTACTAGGAGAAATGGCCGCAACCGGATGGTTGGCATACCCGCCATTATCAGAACTAGCATACAGCCCGGGCGTGGGGGTCGACTATTGGATATGGAGTATACAGATAGCAGGTATTGGTAGCTTATTATCGGGTGTTAACTTTTTGGTAACTATAATAAAAATGCGAGCGCCAGGTATGACATTGATGAAGATGCCGCTGTTTACATGGAGTGTGCTGAACGCCATGCTGCTGGTTATATTCGCCTTTCCGATTTTGACAGTCACACTCGCCCTGTTAGCGCTCGATCGCACTATGGGTATGCATTTTTTTACCTCTACGGCTGGTGGCAACCCAATGATGTACATAAACTTGATTTGGGCTTGGGGCCATCCTGAGGTTTACATATTGGTACTACCGGCATTTGGTATATTCTCTGAAGTTGTATCGACCTTTACGGGCAAGCGATTGTTCGGCTACAAATCAATGGTTTTTGCGCTTTGTGCGATAGCAGTATTGTCGTATCTAGTTTGGCTCCACCATTTCTTTACAATGGGTGCTGGAGGAAATGTTAACGCGTTCTTTGGCATCATGACGGCCGTTATTGCTGTACCAACGGGCGTAAAGGTATTTAATTGGCTATTCACTATGCGCCGCGGTCGTATACACTTTACCTCGCCTATGATATGGTTCTTTGGTTTTGTTACTACATTCACAATCGGTGGCGCTACTGGGGTTTTGCTGTCGGTGCCGGCCATTGATTTTCAGGTCCACAACAGTTTGTTTTTGGTAGCACACTTTCACAATATGATCATTGGCGGAGTTGTCTTTGGATATTTTGCCGGCCTAACCTATTGGTTCCCAAAGATATTTGGCTTTAAACTCAACGAACGATTAGGCAAATATGGAGCATATAGCTGGATCATTGGTTTCCTGTTCGCCTTTATACCGCTATACATACTAGGGCTGATGGGAGCTACCCGACGTCTGGACCACTATGATGCCTCTATAGGCTGGCAGGGGCTATTTGTAGTAGCAGGAATAGGCGTGATGATAATCGGCGTAGGCGTTTTGTTTCAGGTATTGCAGCTGGTTGTTAGCATCCGTGATCGCAAAAAGAATATTGATACGACCGGGGACCCGTGGGATGGGCGAACCTTAGAATGGTCGACTGCCTCACCCGCACCACATTACAACTTTACCATTACACCAGAAATCACCTCGCGAGATGCATGGTGGGAGCAAAAGCACAGTAAAGTCACCGAGACGCCGAAGTATCGCGATATATATATGCCCAAAAACTCTGGCATGGGACTTTTCATTGCGGCTTTTTCTTTCCTAGGTTCGTTTGCGGTCATATGGCATATTTGGTGGCTCGTCCCTATCAGTGTATTGGCAGTAATTGCGCTAGTGATATATCGTACGACTAACGACGATAGCGAGTATCGTATATCCGCCGCCAAGCTGGCAAAACTAGAGGAGCGGGAGGTGGGAACATGAGCCAAGAGTTAGCCAAACAAGCCGACGACAAGACGCTATTTGGTTTTTGGGTATATATCTTGACCGACTGTGTAGTGTTTGCTTGCCTATTCGCTACCTTTGCAGTTCTTCGCTTTAATACTTTTGGCGGCCCGGGCGCCGAAGAATTATTTAGCCTACCATTTGTATTTGTCGAAACTATGTTGCTGCTCACTAGTAGCTTTGTCTGTGGACTGGCAATATTGGCCGCTCGGGCAAAAAATAAAAAACAAACCTTGATACTACTAGCCGTGACTTTCGTTCTGGGTTTGGCATTCGTTGGTATGGAGATCAGTGAATTTAGTAACCTAGTCCATGAAGGCAACAGCTGGCAGAGAAGCGCATTTTTATCTTCATTCTTTACACTAGTTGGCACACACGGTTTGCATATAACAGTTGGCCTGGTGTGGATATTGACAATGGGCTGGCTGATATACCGTCGTGGACTCGAGCGAAATATTATACGAAAGCTATTACTGTTTAGCCTGTTCTGGCACTTTTTGGACATAGTATGGATCTTTATTTTTACAATTGTATATTTGTTAGGAGCTACGCTATGAATAGTTTAGTCAGCGCACGACGTTCATATATAGTCGGATACGGTTTGTCGTTCATTTTGACAATCGTGGCATTTGCTGCAGTTGGCATGCACCTTTCGTCGCATCACCAGACACCAAACGACCAGATATTGATGATGCTCTTGGTAGTTTTCGCAATTACACAGCTGATCGTACAGGTAGTGTTCTTTTTGCACCTCGGTAAAGAACCCAAGCCGAGACTGAACCTAATGTCATTTTTATTCATGATACTGATTGTCGTGATAATTGCGTTTGGATCATTATGGATAATGCAGAATCTAAACTATCACATGCTGCACGGTACTGATGTGGATAAATACATTATTAAGAACGAGGGGATTCACCACTAATGCCCGTTAAAGCCTACTATTCTCTGATCAAACCCGGCGTGACTTATGGTAATTTGCTAACGGTTGTTGCGGGATTTTTACTGGCGAGCCGAGGCGACATCAACCCGGTGCAGTTTCTGGCAGTCACGCTCGGCATGGGTCTAGTGATCGGATCGGCATGTGCATTTAATAATTATTTCGACCAAGATATAGACCGCATAATGAGCAGGACCAAGAAGCGTGCAATAGTCGCGGGCTCAGTTAGCGGAAAAAACGCCCTGATATTCGCAACTGTGATTGGATTCATCGGCTTTGCTCTTTTATCTATATTCGCTAATTTGCTAACGGTTGTAGTGGCGTTGATAGGTTTTATTGATTACATTGTTTTTTACGGAATACTGTCCAAACGCCTTTCGATACACGGCACTCTGGTTGGTAGCATATCTGGGGCTATGCCTATATTGGCAGGATACGTGGCGGTTACAAATGCTATAGACGCGGGTGCGATCTTGTTATTCTTGGTGCTTTTCTTTTGGCAAATGCCAGAGTTTTATTCAATTTCGATATACCGGCGCAAGGAATATGCCGCCGCCAAGATACCTGTTATGTCAGTTGTCAAAGGTGTACAGAGCACGAAGGTACAAATACTGCTGTACATGCTAGCATTTACTATATCGGCACTAGCGCTCGGCCTATTTGGCTACACGGGATACATATACATGCTAGTCATGACCTTGCTGTGCGTCTGGTGGGTGTGGTTGTCACTACAAGGCTTCACTACAAAAGATGACAACAAATGGGCGAAGAGCGTGTTTAAGTTTTCTTTGATAGTGCTGGTAGCATTCAGTGCCCTAATATCAATTGAAGCATGGCTGCCGTAGTAGTATAATAATGCTAATGGTACTAATAACACACATAATCATTGCCCTCAGTAGTGTTGCATACGCATCATACACGCTTTATGCGCCCTCAAAAGCAAAACTACATGTTTCCTACGGCCTGATATTGCTGACACTCCTCAGCGGTAGCTACTTGACCATTCTCGCCCCTGCTCATATAGCTCAAGCCTGCGCCTCAGGGTTAGCCTACAGCGGAGCTGTTTTGGTGATGACTATTTTTGCAAAGCGAAAGTTAGCAGAAATAAAACTAACTACTGATTAAAAGCGTTCTTTAGCTGGTCGCGAGCGGCTGCAGTACTAGCCCTGAATGTCTCGGCATTCGCCTTCAAGGCATCGTTTCTCTTTTGAACAATAGCCTTTAGCTGGTCGCCTTTTGTAACAGATTCTCTACTTATCTTTGATTTTTGTCTAGCTGCATCTATAGCAGTTTTGAGTGTTTGCTTTACTGTGTCGGCACTCTGCCCACTGGCACAGTCGGCCTTGGCCTGCGAGATGGCCTGATTTATGCTTGCTGATGTTGCCGAAGCGTTAGCATCAGTGGATTGCCCGGCGGTCTTTTTTAAACTATCTACATCGCTTCTAAATGTTGCAAAGGCGGCGTCATTGGCATCACGACGGACCTGTGTTGCCTTGGTAATTGCAGATATGTAAACCTCTACCGCCTGAGTTTGCTCATCAGTCTTTGCCATAGATTTCAATTTTTCAAAATTTTGTTGTCTTTTTGAATCAAAATCATCGCGCTTGCTTAGTAATTCTGCGTCTCGAGTTTCTCGCCGAGTCGTTGATTTAACATATATATCAATCCTTTTGCTGTCGATCTTGGATTTTTTCTCGGTTAGCTGGTTTTGGATATTGGCGGCTAGTTTATTAATTGACTGGCATGTTAGGCTATTGCTCGCAGTCGTCTTGGTGTCCGTTGTAGCTGATTTGGATGCCTCTATTTGAGCCCTGGCCTGCCTGGCTGCAGCTTCTTTTGTGGTTGTCTGTGACGTCGTAGTAGACTGACTCTCAATAGCGAGCACATTTGTCGGCAAGAAAGTTAAACTAAACACACAAACAGCGATAACAGCTAGTACGAATTGCTTTTTAAAAACTGTCATAGCTTCCCTCCAGGGTCTGGGTAGAGTTTACATCGTCAACGACCGTCTGTGATTCGGCATCGCTCAGGGCATCTTCTAGTTTTTGCTCACTGTTCATATATGATTGGATCTGCGAGTCAATCGTCTCGGGGGTTTCAACTTTTGTAACACTAGCTACGCTTTCAGCCCGCTTTGGTTGTTGCCCGACAGTCATAGACAATATGCCGTAAGTTGCTCCGGCTACTATTAGGACCGATAGTAGCCCCCCAAGCCACTTGAGGGCCTTGCTCTTGCTGCCTTGCGAACCGTCACCAGAACTAACAGCTGGTTGCTGCGAAGGTGTAGGCACCGTTGGTTGACTATCCATTGATTGGTTCCTGTTTATGCTTATCATGCTACCACTTTTGGTATATAAAAATCAATGCACCACATCATGCTGGTGCATGTGTAGTGCTATAATTCTGTATATGAAGATTCGAAAAGACAGAAAGCTTTTTTACTACATTACTGCGGCGTTAACCATACTAATAGTAATTTTAGTGGCTTATATATGTGTAGCGGAAAAAGCCGTAGCCCCCACAGACACAAATGCATCAAAACAGTCCGAGAAAACTGATCCACAAAAATTTAACAAAACGAGGTACTCTATAGACGAGCCAGGCAGTCCTTGGTGGATAGTGAGCAAAAATCGTCCACTTACAGAGGGTTACCTGCCGCCAGACCTGGTCACGCCAAATGTCAGTTTAAATACGACGAAGTCTGCTAGCGAGAATACTTTGCGCAGAGATACTGCAGCAGCTCTAGAAAAACTCTTTGCCGCTGCAAAGTTAGCCGGCATAGACTATATGCTCGCCAGTGGATACCGCTCAGAAACTTTGCAGGCATCTTATTACAATAACTATGTTGCAAAAAGCGGCCAGGCCGAGGCTGACAGATACAGCGCCCGCCCTGGCACTAGCGAACATCAAACCGGCATGGCGCTAGATGTTGCTACGATCGATCGTAGGCATTACCTGGACCAGGCGTTTGGTGAAGATCCGGGTGGGATATGGCTAGCAAGTCACGCTCACGAATACGGCTTTATTGTTAGATATCAAAAAGATAAAGAACCTATGACTGGCTATATGTACGAGCCATGGCATATTCGGTATGTTGGTACTGATTTGGCTAAAAAGCTATATTCTGACAGCCAAACCATGGAGGAATTCTTTGGCCTTTACTTTAGTATTGGCCCGAATTGATTATTGGAACGTTAGTATAAGTGTTAAGTGTCTTTTTTATACGCACCTCTTGCTCGGCAACTGTTGTATTGTTTTGTGACTTGGCAAGTGGCTCGGCCGCCTTGTCTAGCGGATAGATTTTGAGATTTTTTCTAGCTAACAGATTTTGCGCGGCCTTTTCCTGGGCCGTCCACTCATAATGCATGTACGTTGGCAAAAATGAAATCGATTTTAGAGTTGGCTTGTTTTTGCTGATGGTAAAGTCCATGATCGCAAATCCATTGAACAAACCGCCGTTGTCTAACTGAGTATTTAACATATTGCCTAGTGAGTACCATACCAGAGTTTCGCCACCACCCATTTTTGGTAATTTTTTGACGGGCTCAAGAACGTGAGGGCCCGTTCCCAAAACAATATCGGCACCATTATCGGCCAGCAACTTACTCCACCTCTCCTGGCTAGCGTCTATACTAGGGCTGTCCTCGGTACCCCAGTGCATACTGACTAGCGTATATGCACCGTTTTGCTTTGCTTCGGCTAGCTGTTTTTTTATCAAATCTTCGTTGAACATATTTACGCCGTAACTCGTCAGATTGTTGTCGTTACTTTGGTAGTTGTAAGCCAAGAATGCAAATTTTATACCCTTCATAGTAAAGTAGCGAACTTTGTCTTGTTCAGCCTGAGATCTATTGCCACCGGCAACCGCCAATTTTGGTAGTTTGTCCCACTCGTTTTGCGTAGCGTCTATGCCAGCTTGGTGCTTGTCATTGGAATGGTTAGTCGCTGTATTGATAACGTTGCAACCAACCACACTCAAATCTTTGGCGAAAGCTGATGGAGCGTTAAAAACCGGATAGCCACTAACTGGCCCCGCTGTCGGCGCGGCGCTTGGAACCTCTTGGTTGCAAAATCGTATGTCGGCCCCGTCAAAGATCGGTTGTACTTCGCTAAAGAACTGCTTGTAGTCATAGCCGTCGGCGGTTTTGGCATTTTTGTTCACAGCGTCATGAGGCAGCTCATCACCGCTGGCTATCAAGCGTATGGTCTGGGGTTTGGTTTCTTTCTTTTTGGCAGTTTGCTGTATGTTGGGCGACTTGGTCTTGTTACTACTGAGTACCGCGAAAGTTATAACCGAAACAAAAGCCACTAAAACAACCACGGCAATTACTATTAATATTCGCTTCTTTTTGTTACTAGTGGGTAGCTGCATATGCTATAGATTATAGCACTAGAGCTTGGTTTAGTTTTTATGCAGCAAAACGTGTAATGACGAATATAAAGAATGTCCCAAAGATGGTTAGGCATATCGTTTTCCATGACGAGCCCTTGGAATGAGCCTGCGGCAGGATATCGCTTGCTCCGATATATAGCAAGAAGCCGGCAAAGAAACCTAGGTATATAGCTAGTACTACTTCGGGCAAAGTAAAGAACAGGGTAGATATGCCACCAAGTATTGGCATGATTGCAGCAATGATTAGCATCTTGAGTGCATCTCTAGGTTTATTTTTATGATGCAACATTACGTTTGTTGTGTTGAACCCGTCCGCAAAGCGGTGGCCTATAAATCCAACAACCAGTGCGATCATTGGCCACATCGGGTCTAGCCCATGAGTACCAGCTATTTCAAATATTTCTGGTAACAAATCAAAGGCCACTAGGCCCAAGATTATTCCGGCGGTAAAGCCTAGCGCCAAATTGAGTTTGCTGCGCCCCTTGAAGGCTACTAGTCCACCTAGCAGAGCTGCCACCGAAGCAGCCAGGGACAATAAGATAATTTGCATGAACCTTATTGTACCCGAAGCGTGATACTATTTGCAAATTTGTCGCAATTTATACTATAATTGAGACAAATATGGCATTAAACGATCAATACATCTACCAACTCAAGCAAGAAAAACTTAATATCACGAAACCCCGCCGTATCGTGTTTGAGACTATTGCAAACAACCATGGCATCACCATGTCGCAGCTAACAAAAAAACTCGTCCCATCGATCCACCGTGCTAGTATTTACAGGACCGTTGCCACGCTAGAAAAATATGGAATCATAAAACGTGTATATACAGGCTGGAAATACACTCTGGAGCTCAGCGAGGCTTACGACAACCAACACCACCACCACCTACACTGCACAAACTGCAACAAAACGATTCACACCGACCACGATATTAACCTAGAACGAACGATATACGACCATGGGCTAAAATATGGCTTTGTGATGAGTTCACACGAAGTCGATATTCAAGGTCTTTGCTCCTCTTGCCTCAATACCCCGCAGTAATACTTGCCTGCATTTGAGCGAAGTGCCACAATAGTATTAGAAATCTAAATAGAGGGTAGATATGTCTGTTATTGAAACAAGGGGTCTCACAAAAATATATGGCAACAAGGCAGTACTGGATGACTTGAGTATTAATGTTGAAAAAGGTGAAGTCCTAGGCTATCTTGGGCCAAATGGTGCTGGGAAAACAGTCACTATTCGACTACTGCTCGGGCTGATTAAATCGTCAAAAGGGTCTTCAAAAATTTTTGGTCTGGATGCCTGGAAAAATAAAGTAGAAATTCACAAAAGAATCGCCTACGTACCCGGCGAAGCAAATTTGTGGCCCAACCTGACTGGAGCCGAAACTCTAAAACTACTCTCGAGCGTCCATGGCGGTGTAGATGCAGACTACCAAAAAAAGTTGATCAAAAAGTTCAAGTTCGAGCCAAACAAAAAAATACGCAATTACTCCAAGGGTAACCGGCAGAAGATCAATCTCATTGCCGCGCTTAGCTCCAGGGCCGATCTATTGATACTAGACGAACCTACAAGCGGGCTAGACCCTTTAATGGAACAGGCATTTCGTGATGCAATTTTTGAGGCAAAGAAAAGAGGCCAGACGGTTTTCTTGAGCTCTCACATATTAGAAGAAGTTGAGGCATTGTGTGATCGCATAGCAGTTCTCTCCGAGGGGAAGCTGGTTGAACTTGGCACCCTGAAAGAGCTCCGTCACCTTTCCAGTGTCAGCGTTGAAGCAACCTTTGCTAATAAACCGCCGAATGTAAAAATGATAAAAGGTGTTAGCAACGTAGAAGTCACGGGCAATACCCTTCGCT